>JAIXRD010000106.1 GCA_027485365.1 Cryomorphaceae bacterium
CTCCCGGCTTTAAAATTCCAGCTTTCTCGGCATCTTCAATCATTTTAACTGCCATTCGATCCTTTACAGAATTCCCTGGATTCGTTGTTTCAACCTTAGCTAATACAAGGGCTGGAATATCCTTGGCCAGTTTATTTATTTTGATAAGCGGGGTATTCCCAATGGTCTCAAGGACATTATTAAAGATTCGCATGCAAGAAGTTTTGACAAAATTAGCAATAAAAGGAATGTGCTAGGTTAGCATAAAACAGTGATTTTACCTTACTTTTGCACATGCAATTTCAACGAAAGGTTTCGTTTTATACGCTCGGTTGTAAACTCAATTTCTCCGAATCCTCCACGCTTGCGCGAAGTTTTGAAGAAGCAGGCTATGCCCGGGTTGACTTTGATGCGGAACCGGATGTATTTGTAATTAATACATGCTCCGTTACTGAAAATGCGGACAAGAAATGCAAGCAATTGGTTCGTAAAGCGAAGGAAATCAATCCGAATGGGTATGTAGCCATCGTTGGATGTTATGCCCAATTAAAACCCGAAGAAATAGCAAAGATTCCAGGGGTAAATATGGTGCTTGGTGCGAACGAAAAATTCAAATTACTGGAAGAAGTTGAAGCCAACATTGAGAAAGAAACGCAAGTGGTCAAACATGAATCCATAAAGCATGCCTTAACCTTCAACCCTTCTTTTAGTGCGGGAGATCGCACCCGTAGTTTTTTAAAAATACAAGACGGATGTGATTACTTCTGTACCTTTTGTACCATCCCCTTGGCCCGAGGAAAAAGTAGAAATGCAACGATAGCTGAAACTATTCAAGAAGCAAGAAAATTAGTAGACACTCCCGTTCGAGAAGTGGTCTTGACCGGCGTAAACATTGGGGATTTTGGGCAAGGCGGAGACGAAAATTTTTTCCAACTAATCCAAGAATTAGATACCCTAGAAGGGATCGATCGCTTTCGAATTTCATCCATTGAGCCGAACTTACTAAGCAATGAAATCATTGATTTTTGTTTAAGCCAAAGCAAGCGATTCATGCCCCACTTTCACATTCCACTGCAATCTGGAAGTGACCGCATCTTGAAATTGATGAGAAGAAAATATGAGCGCTCGGTGTTTCAAGACCGCGTTGAACAAATTAAACGCTTAAATCCATCGTGTTGTATTGGAGTGGATGTCATTGTTGGTTTTCCGGGGGAAACAGAGGAAGACTTTCAAGAAACGGTAGACTTTTTACATACGCTTGATATTTCGTATTTGCATGTATTTACTTATTCTGAACGCGCCAATACCACCGCAATTAAATTGGGGGAGCCAGTTCCAATGCACATACGAAAAGAACGAAGCAAACAATTGCATTTATTGAGCGCCCGAAAGAAAAAACAGTTTTATCACAGTCAATTAGGTCTTCAGAAAACGGTATTATTCGAGCACGAAGAAGATGAGGGTAAAATGTATGGTTTCACAGAAAATTATATCAAAGTAGAAGCTCCGTTTAATGTTCAATTGGTGAATCAATTAGTCGCTGTACAAATTGAACAGCTTACCTTGGATGAAACGGTCAAAGTAACAATAGAAAAAACATTGGTAAATGAATAAGGTGTATATCACTCGCCGTGAGACATTTAATGCGGCACATAAGCTATGGCAACCGAACTGGAGTGAAGAGAAAAACAATGAAGTATTTGGACGATGTGCTAATAAAAATTGGCACGGTCATAACTTCGTTTTATACGTTACGGTTAGCGGTATACCAGATCCTGAATCAGGGTTTGTGATGAATTTAAAGGATTTAAGTGCGATCATTAAAAAGGAAGTAACCGAAAAACTTGATCACAAAAACTTAAATTTAGATGTACCATTTCTAGATGGCATAATGACCTCTACTGAAAATGTTATCATCGCAATTTGGCAGATTCTCGAACCAATTATTGCGGCATATGGTGCTGCGTTAGCCAAACTAAAATTAGTAGAAACCGAGAACAATTTTGTGGAATATTTCGGCGGGAAAGAACCTTTTTAACTCATCCACATAGCACAATACATGTTGAAACAAGAAGAATTAGAACAGCATTACAAAGCAATTATAGAAGGTCTTGGAGAGAATCCAAACCGAGAAGGATTGCTCAAAACACCGGAACGCGTGGCTAAATCCATGCAATTTTTAACGCATGGCTACGATTTAAATCCGGACACAATCGTACAGGAGGCGATTTTTCATGAGGCGTATTCTGAAATGGTATTGGTTAAAGACATCGACGTGTATTCTTTGTGTGAGCACCACATGTTGCCTTTTTTCGGAAAAGCACACATCGCGTATATTCCTGATGGAAAAATTGTGGGGTTAAGTAAACTTCCACGGGTAGTGGACGCCTATGCCAGAAGGTTGCAAGTACAAGAACGATTGACAATCGAAATCAGGGATTGTATTCAGCGAACGCTTGCACCAAAAGGCGTAGCCGTTGTTATTGAATGTGCCCACATGTGCATGCAGATGCGTGGTGTAGAGAAACAAAATTCAGCGACAACTACCAGCGCTTTTACAGGAATTTTCTTGTCGAATGATGCAACTAGAAAAGAATTTATAAATTTGATACAAAGTAAATTACATTAAAAATGACTGATTATTCAAACAACACCTACGAAGCGAGTATAGCAAGTAATTTTATTCGCTCGGTATACAGCTACATGTTTATTGCCATGGCAGTATCCGGAGTTATCGCCTATGCCGTAGGTACAAACAAAGTACTATTCGATCAATTGTTTATGACCAGCGATGGTAAGACATCCATCTTATTTTATGTCATGCTCTTTGCTCCATTAGTTATATCCATGGTAATTCAATGGGGTTTTCAACGCTTATCCATGACGATTTTATTGGCGCTTTTTGTAGCCTACTCAGCGAGTATGGGAAGTACCTTAAGTGTGATTTTCTTAGCCTACTCTACTCAAGCGATTGCCTTTACGTTCTTTGTTACAGCCGGTGCTTTTGCAGGGATGGCGATCTTAGGATACACCACCAAAACTGATCTCACAAAATTTGGAAGCCTATTGTATATGGTTTTAATAGGGATGATTCTGGCGAGTATACTCAACATGTTCATCGGCAGTGGCCCGATGGATTGGGTTATTACAATCGTAGGGGTTTTCGTATTTACAGGGTTAATAGCATATCAAATGCAACAATTAAAAATGGTGGCACAATCTCCAGAATTCTCTGAAGAAACTAGAAACAAGCTTGCCTTAATTGGTGGAATGCAATTGTATATCTTATTTGTGAATTTATTTTTGACTTTGTTGCGCTTATTGGGCAACCGAGATTAAAATTTATGTTTACCTTTGAAAAAACTTTAGCATATGTCAGGTAGATTTTTTGAAGAAAGTACAGCAGCAGTTGCAACCATTTACACCATTTTTTTACTTGTGGTTATTGGATCAATCTTAATCTTCGGTTAATTAAATTTGGGGCCTTGCCATGTTGGTTGACGCCCTTTTCTCTACGTATATTCGGTACCGCTTAAAGCGAATCGAACTTTATCGTGACTTCCCTATTGAATCTCAGGTGAAAGTCCTGAAAGCACTCTTGGATGCTGGTCAACACACCAACTTCGGTAAAATCCATGGATTCGAACAGATAGAATCTATTAAGCATTTCCAACAACAGGTTCCTTTGCAAGATTACGATACCCTTGAACCGTATATTCAACAAGCGATTCATGGGGCGAAAGATGTACTTTGGCCAGGATACACCAAATGGTTTGCTAAAAGTTCTGGCACCACGGGAAAACGTATTAAAACCCTGCCTGTAACCAAAGATAGTCTTGAACACACCCATTATGCAGGTGGAAAAGATCTCTTAGCGTGTTATCATCAAAACGTACCGAATAGAAAACTATACTCTAAAAAACATCTAATTCTGGGCGGGAGTAACAGCCTTCAAAACATTGACCAGCATGCCATTGTTGCAGACCTTTCAGCGATAATCATTGATAACTTACCCATATGGACGGAATTTCGCAGGGTACCTGAAAAACAAATCGTATTACATTCCGATTGGGAAGAAAAGCTCATGCTCATGGCAGAAGCCAGTATAAAAGAAG
>JAIXRD010000166.1 GCA_027485365.1 Cryomorphaceae bacterium
TAACCACCACAACATTGTTTCGAACATCACTTGTAAAGTTCATAATAGACATTTGCTCAAATATATCAAAAATCAGCGTTCAATTTGCGAAGCGAGTAAATAAATAACTGCCATTCGTATGGCTACCCCATTTTCAACCTGATTTAATATAATACTTTGATCACCATCTGCAACTTCAGAAGTGATTTCAACCCCTCTATTAATAGGTCCTGGGTGCATAACAACTATTTCTTTCCCTAAGCTATCTAACAACTCTTGGTTCAA
The DNA here is from genome assembly GCA_027485365.1 of Cryomorphaceae bacterium. Taxonomy (GTDB): domain Bacteria; phylum Bacteroidota; class Bacteroidia; order Flavobacteriales_D; family Crocinitomicaceae; genus UBA952. The sequence goes on from JAIXRD010000166.1 coordinate 265, forward strand.
GCCAAATTGGAGCGCATAATCACGTAAACTCGGGAAATACTGAATATCCTGTCGTTCTAATTGAATGCGTAGCATATTTGCTACATCACACCACATGAGGGCTTCATGCAAATTGTGTGACACCTTTACCCCAAGACTTTCAATATACTTTGGTATCAGCGTAGAAGGTCCGCAAACCATAACGTCAGCACCAAGTTTTTGCAAGCAATAAATATTTGATAAGGCAACACGTGAATGCAAAATATCGCCAATTATTGCCACTTTCTTTCCTTTAACTGTACCTAATTTCTCTCGAATTGAATATGCATCAAGGAGGGCTTGCGTAGGGTGTTCATGTGTTCCATCTCCTGCATTAATTACTTTGGCCGGAATGTGTTTAGTTAAAAAACTTGCAGCTCCTGGGGAGGCATGACGAATCACAACCATATCCACCTTCATCGAAAGGATATTATTTACCGTATCAATTAACGTTTCTCCTTTTTTGACCGAACTATTAGCTGCAGTAAAATTAACCACATCCGCAGAAAGTCTTTTAGCTGCTAATTCAAATGACAGGCGAGTTCGCGTTGAATTCTCAAAGAATAAATTCGCAATGGTAATATCCCTTAAAGAAGGAACTTTCTTAATTGGACGGTTAATTACATCTTTAAATGAGTCAGCCGTTTTGAAGATCATTTCAATATCTTCAGTTGTTAAATCACGGATTCCCGTAAGGTGCGAAACGCTTAAATTATTCATTCGAATCCTTCATGTATAATTCTACTTTATCTTCTCCATCTCCTTCTAACCAACTCACTTTTACTTTTTCATGGAACAAGGTATCTACCGATTTACCAATATAATCGGCTTGAATCGGCAAATCTCTGTTAAACCTTCGATCAATCAATACTAACAATTGGACCTTTGTTGGTCGTCCGAATGTTAAGAGGGCATCTAATCCGGAACGTATCGTACGTCCCGTAAATAATACATCATCCACCAATATTACCTGCTTATTTTCTATGCTAAAATCGATGTTTGTTACACTCGGGATAATAGGTTTTTCTCGTCTTCTAAAATCGTCGCGATAAAACGTAATATCCAAAGATCCGCATACCGGTGCGACAGGTAAGATATCATTAAGCTTATCTCTTAATCGTTTAACTACATGTATTCCTCTGGGCTGAAGTCCAATCAAAACGGTATTGGAAAAATCTGAATGTTGTTCAATAAGCTCGTGGCACAACCTTGTGAGGGTTAAATCGAATTGTTGCGCATCGAGAATAACCTGCTTATCCATTCGCAACAAAGATAGTAAAAAAACTGAGAACGATTACTTACTTACTTTTGAAGTAGCACAGTAGCATATGCTTTTATTGCCTTACTTTCTCCAAAGGAATCCACACGTTCATGGGTCGTGGCCTTGATGGAAACGGCATCGATTTCCACCTCTAATAATTCGGCAATAATTGATTGCATTGCTGGAATGTGTGGATTGAGCTTAGGATACTCAAGAATTACAGTTGAATCCAAATTAACCACCGAATATTCGTGTTTCTTCATTAAATCAACCACGTTCGCTAAGAGAATTTTAGAATCAATCCCTTTATATTGTGGGTCCTTATCTGAAAAATGATGTCCAATGTCTCTTAAATTAGCAGCCCCGAGGATTGCATCACAGATGGCATGCAGCAGTACGTCTGCATCTGAATGGCCTACTGCCCCAATATCAGAAGGAATTTCTATACCACCAACAATTAACGGAATACCTGAATCTAAACGATGGACATCAACACCAAAACCTATTCTTAATTTCATAGCTTATTCAGCAGCTTTCACTTGCTTATCGCCAAGATAAAGACGTAAGGTGAATCGAAGGGTATTAGACAATGGATTTTGACGACCATTTAGTGATGCCAAATAAGAGAAATCAATACCGAACATGTTATATTTCAAACTTGCCCCAAGATTCAAGTATTGACGATTCCCTTTGTTTTTACTCTCATAAAATACCCCAGAACGAACAGCAAAGGTTTCATTGTACCACCATTCAATTCCTCCTGCAATATTGATTTCTGAAAGTTCCTCTTTCAATTTAGATCCTTTAACCGTTTGATAGGTGCCATCTCCATTCACGATGTAATCACCATTTTCATCCTTTGCAACAACGCCAGGCGCATCATAAAACGATTGCAACATGCCGTTAATTACACCCACATCACCACTTCGACCTGATAACATCACAGTTTCACCATCGATTTGATCATAAAATGCAGGCGTTGGAACCAACAAGCGTTGAATATCAATGGAATAAGTAACACTGTTGTACGAATCGTATTTTGCCACAATGGCATTTCCGATTTTCAAATTCATTGGAATAAAATCACGTTTTGCTAATACGGAATATGCTACTTTATTTCCAATGTTGTTGATGGTTGCTGCAAATTGATAGGTAGCGGATGTTTTACCCAATTTAATTCGGTCATTGTAATATGCGAACGAAAGATCTGCTGCACCAACCTTTCCCGGTTTTGTCATTACACCAGCTACTGTTAATCCACCCGTTAAATTTGAATAAGCAAATTTACCATTTACCCCAATACTAAATTTATCCGACAGCTTGAATGCATATGCGCCTGTAAGTTCGAATTCACTGGGTTTATCATCTCTCAAGACATTACCAGAAGCGTCAGTAAATGTTATTTCTCCTAAACTAAAGTAGCGTAAAGCACCTCCAATTGAATGTTTTTTGTTTACTCGATAATATCCAGACAAATAAGATAAGTGCATATCATTTGTCAATTGGCGAAGCCATGGCGTATAAGACAAACTTAATTCGCTGTTCTTTTCTGCAAAACTTAAACCCGCTGTATTCCAATATACCGAAGTAGCACTTGGACTCAGCGCGGTACCTGCTTCTCCCATTCCTCCTGCTCGGGAATCTGGCGTTATCGCCATAAATGGCAAAGCCGTCGTAATGGTATTTAATTGTAAACTATTTTGGTTCGCATCCTGAGAAAAAACAACCAAGGGAGCAATAAAAAGAATTGGAAAAAATAATAAAATCCGCATAATAAATATTTATACAAGGCGCTAATATACGGAATTCGAGGTGCTTTATTGTATGAACTAATTTAATATCACCAATTTTTGTGTTTCTTCTGCACGCTTACCCTCACCGGTTTGGTATTGTAATCGATAAATATAAACCCCATTCGCAAGCCGATCTCCATAATCATCTCGGCCATCCCAAAATAATCCCCTCGTGGTAAATCCTTGGGTATTTACTTGGTTTTGAATTGTTTTAACCAGCCTACCTCCAATCGTATAAATCTGAATTTGAACATCCATTACCTCACAGGACTGATTGTGCTCAAGCATAAATTCAGTAGCGGTAGAAAATGGGTTTGGATAATTATATAATCTTTTTACTAATGGTGTTTCTGCCGCTTGTACAGTGAACGAAATTTTAACATCGGATGAATTGTTATTCACATCCCATGCTTTTACGCTAATGGTGTGTTGACCAGGATCTAAGGTAGAGAATGGATACTTCACTTGACCCGATTGATAGGTATTAAGGTCTGAGGTATAGTAATCATTCAAAATGATTGGATTGGCTGATTCTTCATCGAGAATTGCCATTAAATCGTGACCAATCCCATTTCCAACGGTATTAATTCCGCTTTCGTCAAATAATTTAATGAACAACACAGGTTCTTCATTGCTTATTCCCCCGTCTATAAATTGCTCGTCGTTCAGGTATGCAGAAATTTCAGGTCCAATTGAATCTACAAGA
>JAIXRD010000320.1 GCA_027485365.1 Cryomorphaceae bacterium
CCATGACCAGGAAACGCTTGCTGCTCGCCTTGCCTGAACTCCCTAATCCACCTGCTGATCAGATTTTGATTGACACCTAAATCCCGAGCGACTTGAGCAATCGATACACCCCTGCCCAGCACCATATTGACCGACTCCAGCTTGAACTCTTTGGAAAACTTCCTGCGTTGCACCATTTAACACCTCCAGTTCCATTTAACACCTTAACAAAGTGTCTATGAAACCGGGTTTAGCTCATGGTGGAACGCCAGCGGCACTGAAGCTAATTAAAGAACTAACAGATTCTGGCAATCTAATTGACGTCTATGACAGAGAACGCATTAAATCAATAGAAGAGCCCTATCTTGTCACCTTAGAAATGATGGATGAATTTGATAAAAAGCATGGGACTCAATATCACCATCACTTATTAGCAATCTTTATTGATGATGGTGTTGATACCAAAGAATTGATTTCTGTTTATCCGGACTTCGCTGAGGTTTTTAATAGTCAAGTATATGAACCTAGTTTAATTTTTATCAATCTAGCCACTCATCAAGTTTATGCCTGTACAAGGACTAGAAAGGGCAGAACTATAAGTACATTTATTCCTCACCCAAGCGGAATCAAGGAAATTGGCTCGGTTGCGAAAAGCATGTACATAGATGACCTAGCTCAAGAAAGAAATGACCTTTTACGCAAATTAGATTATGCGAGCGTAATTGACATCTTTGAAAACATGCTAGCAACCATTGCTAGCAGTGATTATGATTTAGTGTACAGAGAGATTGATAGCGGCCACATACAAGACATGCTTGCTCGTGGGCCAAATAAGCATGGCGTTTATATTAAGGAATCTTGGGGTGACGAAGAAGAGGATGAACAAGAAGACGGCATAACCCAAGATGAGCTTGATGATGCCATTGAGGAAATTGAAGATTTGGAGAGTGATTTAACAGATGCTTTAGAAATTTTCTCTAAATTTTTCCCAGAACGGGCAATTGAGCTCGAGAATTTTTTACGAGATGACTAGTTTTAGTCTTGGGGTATAGGTAGAAAATCACCACCCGAAAAGTTTCAGCTATCTATTAATTTTTCGTAGCGCAGAAATTTAATAGCTGTAGACCCATTCGGGGTAAATCCGTCGTGTAAGCGGCGATTAGGAGTTATCGCTTACTTGGGTAGCTGAACCCGAAATCAAACAGCTTGTAGGGCTTATAAATACTTCATGAAATATCGTGGCGAAAATGCCACGAAAACATAATCTAATTAACAAAAGATTATGTAATCAGCTAAGTCTTTGAATTGTGGAAGGTTCTTTCTTAGCCATTTTCGGTTGCTTTAACCAAACATAAGAAAACATACTGTAGCTCTGTATTTATTACATTTCAGGGAGAACATATGTCACAAGCTAGAGTTTTAAATCCACAAGAACTACGCCGAGTTTTAGACCATGTTGCTACACGTAGGCACAGCGCACGAAATCGCGCTATGTTGCTACTTACGCACTACGCGGGTATGCGAGTAGGTGAAGTTGCCGCCCTACGCATAAACGACGTTTTAAACAGCGACAGCACGATTAAGGATGAAGTGCGTTTAATGCCCGAGCAAACCAAGGGCAAACATGCTCGTACTGTTTACTTAAATGAGCGTATGCGCAAGGAGATTAGCCAATACTTGCGTTTACTTCGTATTAAAGATGCCGGTAAGCCCCTGTTCTACACACAGAAACAAGCTGGGTTCTCAGCAAATTCACTAGCTCAGTACTTTTTTTATCTATATCGCAATGTTGGATTAGATGGCGCTAGTAGCCATAGTGGCAGAAGAAGCTTTTTGACTGGGTTAGCCAATAAAGGCACGGCGATCCATATATTGAAGAGTTTGGCTGGGCATAGAAATATCAGCACTACGGCCAGCTACTTGTACAGCAGCCCAACCCAGCTAAAAGCTGCTGTAGAGCTTGTTTAAACACATAAATGTTGCTTAGCAGCATTAGTAGCTAAAAATGCCCTTAATAGTCGAAAAGCGTCAAAAAAGGTCTTTTTTATATCGCTCGTAACTCGTTGTTTTATATAGGAAAATATAAGAAATTTTTGGGTTTTATTAGGTATTACTAAATAAATGTACAAATGAGATATAAAAGTTGGCACGCTGAAGGTAATAGTGCTGCGAAACCCGTTCTGATGTGTGACGGTACGCAATTGGGTTGCTCATTACTCGCCTCTTCGCACTACCTAGCCCAAATGGCTAGATGCTTAAATGACGCCCCTCTGCGGCAGTTCCATTTGTGAAGTTGTAATAGTTGGTAACGTAGCAATATGTGAATGTAGGCAAATACGTATGTATAGGCTGAAAGTGAATGGGAGCGCCACGATTTAACCCATAAACACACCACAAAGCTACTGATATAAGCTGTGGATGTGTTGCGTTATAGGCAAGCATGTAAAAGGTGATAGCAAAACCTACCTTCTCTTGTTAATTCAAGTTATGTGTGTATCAGTTGTTAATCCTCAGTAAAGAGATTGGCTAAAGCTACGCCCTTTAACAGGGCGTGGCTTGTGCTTCCTTGTAAAGAGGATTGAAAATAATCAAATAAAAAATAAGGAAAAAAGGCGAGGAGCGAAAGCGATGCGCAAGCGAAACTCAGTTTCGCTTTTACCTAATTAAGCTAATTGCTCAGCAGCCATAGTAGGTGTGAGCTTGGAATAATGCCGCTCAATCATTGCGGCACTATTTCCCATTTGCTTGGCTAACGTATGAATATCCGTCTTATTCTCAAGCAGCTCTAAAGTAGCGTAGGTATGTCGTAATGAGTACAAGGTACGCATTTGCCCATCTTGACTTTTACCTAACCCACTATCTCGCATTAACTTCTTAAAGGTTCCATCTATACGCAAAGGCTGATGTCCGTCTGCCATAACAAATATCTTTTGAGTGGCACGAGATTCAAATAATCTATCAAATGGAATGTCATATACGGGTTTTTGACGGCTATGTAATCGCTTGAGAACATCAATTGCTCTATGTTTGGCAATGAGCCAGCGCCCACCAGTCTTGCCATCTACCCATATTCGCAAGTACTTCTTGCCATTATTGGTATGCCACTCAATGTTATTCCAGCAGATATTTAATGCTTCAGTTCCATGTCGCATTCCAGTCAATAACAGCATCTCTACATAGTCGCGAACTAGTGGGCGAATCTCGCGCTCAACCTCTAGGCGGCCTTCTTTAGCCCACTTCTCCATATAGTCAAATAACTTGGTAATCTCTTCGCGACTAAAGGCAGGGCGGGTTTTGCCTTTGTGACCACGGGTAGTTAATTTAGGAATAGCAACCCTCTCACTAATCCAACCTTTGTTAACTGCTGTCTGCTGTAGCTTCGCCCAAGCACTGGCAAAGTTCATTAAGGTGCTGGACTTAGGTACTAGCCGCATCTGCCTATTACGCCAAATCTCAAACTCATGAACGTCTGTATAAGTTATTTCCTCTAGTCGCTTCTCTTGAAAGTAAGGCAAAAAGTATTTCTCAATACACGTGATGTAACTTAGATAAACGCTCTTTCCTATACCTTCACCTAAATCACGCCGCATTTCGTACAGAGTGGTGTGCGCAATTTGTGCGAACGTGGGTGCTTTTTGCGCAAGCCCTAAACGCTGGCGAAATCTGGCTTCATCATAAAAGTCACAGGCAACTCGGACAGCATGCTCAATTGAAGCCTGCTTAGTTGAAACACGTTCCCATGTACCGTTTTGTCGTTTAAAACGACATTGCCAGAGAGGGCTGTTTGGCCTGCGGAAGATAACAACTTCGCCATCACGCAGATAAAGCTCTGTGGGTTCTGCGTATCTAAGCTGGCTAAGTGCTGTGGGCTGGGATTCTTGGAGTGGTGAGGTGATTAACTCTAGTTGACTGATGGGTACTTTAATTACCTTATTCACTTTGGGGGCAGATTACTATTGTCATACAGCTATTTTATTTTCAGACTTTTGCTTGGACAACCTAAGCAAAAACGTCCTTTAAAAGGACGTTTCTTTACCTTAAAGAAATAGGCCAGGGCCTAGGATACCTGATTCTACCTATAGGCCTGATAGATAGTTGGTTCGCCATTTAACCCAATAGCCAAAACATCATAGGGATCTTTCTTACCTTTGTATTCTGGTCCATCCATACCAGGAGATCCCAAAGGCATTGCTGGAACCGCTAAACCCAATACCTTTGGCTTTTCTGCTAGAAGGCGCTTAATTTCTCGGGCAGGAACATGTCCTTCA
>JAIXRD010000353.1 GCA_027485365.1 Cryomorphaceae bacterium
AAATTATACGGGTCAATCACTGACAAGAAAATCAAAAGTTATACAATTCCCAATGTTTGGTAATGTTAAAGATAACTTTCAAGATTTTTCGGGTGGAGTTTCAAAACATGGTGAAAAGGCTCTAATTCAATCAATGCACATTTTCAAGGAGCTAGAGTCAAAATCGATTCCAATTATTGAAGACAAAACATCTAGTTTAAGTGATTTAGAGTACCCTATTTCAGTTTCAAATAATGTTGTAGATAGCAATCAACCATCTTATTTTCTTGCTGCGAAAACCAATTCTTGGACATGTGATTGTTGTTCAGGCAAACAATATGTGAAATGTGATGATTACGAGTGTGATGGTAGGCATAATTGGCAATGTACCGATTGTTTCGGAAAAGGTCAAATTGTTTGTAATACGTGTTCTGGGGCAGGAAGATATGATTGCAGAAAATGTAACGGTTCAAACAAGGTGTCTTGCTCTAATTGTGGCGGAGATGGAAGAGTAGGAGATGGTGTTGGATCAAAAATAGCTCGCTCTGCCCAAAGCGGAAGACAGAAAGACAAGTTTTTTCAAGAAAAATCATGTGGTACTTGTTCAGGTAGAGGTCGAGTAAATTGTAATAATTGTAACAATGGAAAAGTTTCTTGTAGTAGTTGTTCGGCTTCGGGTAAGGTGACTTGTGGAAAATGTTCAGGTCAAAAAACCATAACGTGTAAAAAATGTTATGGTGACAAAGAAAGATATGGCAAAATTGATTGTCCTGAATGTAAAGCAACTGGAGAGTTAGCAAAAATTACATTTGTTGACACAATTGTTGAAACTAAAAATATTCAACAAATTTTATTCAAAGAGAATAATTTAAAAAATGTAAATCCCGATTCATTGATGAGTTTTGCTAAGAAAAACATCAGCCAGGTTAATATTTTGAAAAACTTCAACGAAGTGCACACAAAGGAATACGATGAATTGGTTGCCGGTTATATCCAAAATATTCAAAACGAAAATGGATATAAATTTGATGGTTTCATAAATAGAGTTACTGACGAAGAATTATTTTTTCAGGTTATACCATGCGTTCAAATCGAATACAGACATATGATCACCAATTCTTTACATCATATTACCATTTTAAATTATTTTGAAAGTCCAGAAATTATATTTGATAAAAGTTCTGAAAATGAAAAATCAGACGCTAAGGACAAGATGAAGGGTATTTCGAGATTTTTTGGTAAATTATTAAAAACATCTAGTTTCAAGAAAAAAGAAGACAGAAAAAGAGAAATAAAATTGATGATTATGCTTGCCAAGGTAGATGGCAAAATAGAAGATCAAGAAAAATTATTCTTAGCAACCGAAATCTCGGGAATTTCTGAATTTACAGTAAACGAGAAAAAAGAATTTTTCAGCCTGATGGACTCATCTTCTTTGCCAGAACTACAAAAAAACGATGTCGTTTTCTATTCAGATGAGGCATTTCAATCGGTTCTTTTAAAACTGGAATCGCTTGCAGGAAAGGATGGGGAAATTGAGGGGAGTGAAAAAGAGTTTATAGAAAACATTAAAGCAAAAAATATTGAATTCGCGAAGCCTAAAAAATAATAATCTACAAATCAATACTTTTTTCAAATTTAAAACCTGCTTAGTAGCAGGTTTTTTTTTGATAAATTGTTTAAACTTGAATTTTATATTTAACAAAGTCAATCATTTTCAAGAAATACTGCGCCTAACGCATTGAAATAATTATGCCTTTTAAAATCAATAGCTTTTGAGAAACAAAAGCTATCATTGCCAAGCCCTAAACTGTTCACAACATGCCCCCAGCATTCAAACATACTTAAGCAATCTATCTGAACCGGATCGAATAATTTGTGATTGGCTGTTTGAAATCCTTAATCGCGAATTACCCATGGCCGAATCTAAAATTTGGCACCGTCACCCCGTTTGGTTTATCCAAGGCAATCCCATTGTCGGATTCAGTAAACAAAAAAAAGGAATTCGACTGATGTTTTGGAGCGGAGCTGATTTTGAGGAAGAGGCACTCCATGTGCGGGGGAACAAATTTAAAGACGCTTCCATTTTTTATACCGAAATATCCGAGGTAAACCCTACCGCATTAACAAAGTGGCTTCAAAAGGCAATTATAATTCAATGGGATTATAAAAACATCGTTAAACGAAAAGGTAAACTCGAACGCATCATCACCTAGCTTGACCTCATGGCTATCAAGGACAAAACAACCATTTTAACATTTTTTTTGTACCTTGCTTATCGATTAAATAGCCTATGAAGAACTTACTACTCTCTCTCATCTTACTTCCAACACTCTTTTTATCCCAAGCGATTGTTCAAGTACGTGTACTTAGCGTACAAACACTCTCCAATGTTGATTGCGATGGTTTGTTTCTTGGGAATTCTGATTTTGTATGGGAATTTACTGGAACCGACAACACCCTCGGTTTAACCAATAATAACCCAGCACTGTTTGGAATCTTCGGTTTTAATTACGGATATAAAAACAACGACAACGGAGCCTATACCATGAGCACTCCAGGAGGTACCTTCTCTCCGAATAGCGGCTTATTTTTCAACCACAATTACCTCTGTGTAAATGATGTACCAACAAGCATTAACCTCGCATGGGAAGCCTACGAAAACGATGACGCCGGAAATTATGATGTACTTGGATTTACCGACGGTCAAACCGGCCTTCAAAATGTTACGATGCCAGTTCCCGCAGCGGTTGGAATCTTAAATTATTCATTTACAGCAGCAAGTCAAGATGGAGGATGCGCCCAAGTTTATACCATCAATTTGCAAGTAGAACGCCTTCCCCTAGTGGTCAATTACATGCAAGACAACATTTGTGCTGCTCAGCAATTAACCTTGAACACTACCTATACCTTTGGGTTTTGTAACGCCACCCTAGAGCCCAATGAACCGGCCGCACAAGATGTGCAAAATGCAGGATCCCTTTGGGCGAAATTTGTTGCCCCAGCCACCGGAAGCGTTAACATAACTAGTGACTTGGGAGGTACGGATATCGGAACCTATTTCCAAATTTATCATGCAGCAGATGGGATGAATTGCACCGACGGCGTTCATGTGGTTACGGGTCAAACCGTTAAAAACAAGTTTGAATACCTTTCTCACATCGATTTTTCAGATGGTATAGACTTATTGGGCATTGATCCAGAAGCTGAAATCGTGCTTGATGCCTGTGACCCCATCCCCTTTATTTCCTATCAAAAACTAATTCCGGGACAAACCTATTACATTCAATTTACAGCCGACGGACCAAACGAACATGGATACTATCAACTTCGTGTTGATGGCTTGGGCGGTAATGCGCCGAACTTGGAAGACATCCCGTGCCTTTCTAATACCGTTAACTTTGGCACCAATGCGATTTCTTCAGCAAATAACAACGCGCCTACTACCAACCTCGCCTTTGGCTGCGCCCTAGACGGAGGAAATGCGGCAGGTGAAACCGGACAACAACATACCTCTGCGAATCCAACAGAATATCACGCATACGACTACCCACACGTTGGATTGGGTAACCCTTCCATGAATGAAAGTGTTTGGTTGAACTTTGTGGCCCCGAATTCTGGTCGAATTACCTTTGAAGGAGACTATCAAAGTGCCCTCTATGGCGAAAGCGCCGCCTTATTTGGTTATGACAAAGACTTTGGACCTGGCGTTCCGAATGATTTCCTTTGTTCTAATTTGAAGTATATTACCTCCGATGAAGGGGGAACAAACAGCTTCCTTGGTGGTGACCCTTCTGCGATTGTTAACGGAACCTGTCTTGAACCAGGCTACAAATACTTCGGCATGATTGATCCTTCTGATGCGATTACACCATTAAGTACTCAAAATATAAATTCTTGGGTATTTGACCCAAGCGTGAGCGACCCCTCCAACAATGCGCCCGGAAATGACATTCTTTGCCTAACCATGTTAGATACCTTGTATGAAGTCCCGGTAATTCCAGCAGGAACTAACCCAACGTTTCAAGCGGTAGCAGGGTCGAACGTTTTGGCCTGTAGAGAATATTTAGCAGGCGAACCGCCACTCCACCCGAACCAAGCGAATCGTGCCGATCAAACGGTATGGCATTATTTCGTAGGTCCCCCATCGGGCGCTGTAGAATTGAGCATTCGTGCCTACATCGGAATGAATTTATTGCGCTTCAATGTATTTGAACTATTGAATGGCACGAATTGTTACGGAGGGCTCGGACCAGCAACCTACACCGTTGACGGTACGCGTTACACCCCATCGATTACACCCTTGGTTTCAGGAACAGCGAACTACAACGGACATCAAGAAACCTTATGTTGTTTGGATTCAGGTAAGGTATACGCTATTCAAATTGACGGCGGAGCACCAGGCGATGAAGGCCAATACATCATTGAATACATCAAAGAGCTTACAAGCGATGCTGGAGATATTTTTGCGAACAGCTCAAACGGAGGATATTCCGATGTGAATTTGGGTGATACCTTGTATGTCTGTTACGGGGATACCATTACTCCCGGAATTTTATTGAATGGTATTGGACAATCCACCGCATCTTTCCCAAGCTGTATAACTCCGGGCTATGTGCTTCACCAAACCAATCCAGTGCCTATTCCCGTTATGAATTCCGGATTTACTTACATTGATTCTATTCAAGGGAATGGCGTATTTGTAAACAACGGAAATGGAAACGGTAGCTTTGGAAATCCTCAATTCAACACGCTTTATTACCTCTCCCCTGCGGCTGACCAACCTGTATCGTGGGGTACATTCAACTGCCGAACGGCTACCGTTGAAAATGGAATTCCTGTGGTTTATTTACAATCGCTTACTGCGAACTTCAGTTACAATAACAATACCTGTACCGTGACTTTTTCTGCAGCAGGAGGCATGAATGCCTTTAGTGGTATGCCTTATTCTTATACCATTACTAATCCTCTAGGTGCTACAGCACAAGCGGGAACCGTCAATCAAAACCAAGTAATAACCTACACCGGAGCCATTGCTGGAAACTATACTGTTCAAATCGGCGATGGAGCGTGCACGCAAACCTATACCTTTGATGCTTCGGGTTGTTCAACCCCATGTTTACCAGTAACTGTAAATACCAACTTAACGGCTTGTGCAGGAACAAGCGTCGTCTTACAAGGCGCCACACAAACTCAAGCAGGTACCTACATTGATTCACTCTTAACGCCTTTAGGGTGCGACAGTGTGATCATAACACAACTTTCTTTTTCACAGCCGATTCCGCTAACACAGCAATCCATTAGCATTTGCTCAGGTGGAAGTTATACCATTAACGGAAATACCTACAGTCTTCCGGGTGCTTATTTAGATACCTTGAATTCTGTGAATGGGTGTGATAGTGTAATCTTAACAAATCTTCAATACAGCCCAACCCTAACTTCTATTGTAAATCAAAACATTTGTTCGGGTTCAAGTTATAATTTCAATGGAACACTCCTCAGTACTGAAGGAATATTTACTGATACCTTAAGTGCTACGGGCGGATGCGATTCTGTTGTAATTTTAGCCTTGTATATTGATCCCCCACTATCCACGAATGTGAATGCATCAATTTGTGAAGGGGAAAGCTACGCATTCAACGGAACGGACTTGACTGAAAGTGGTATTTATGTGGATTCCCTGAGTACCGCATCGGGTTGTGATTCCTTGGTAATCCTTGAATTAGCTGTAACAACCTGTTCTGGAGATTTTGAAATCTCAAATATTCTCACACCCAACGGGGATGGTCAAAACGATACATGGAAGATTGATAATCCAAACCAAATATCAGGCTGTACCGTGAAAATATACAACCGTTGGGGTCAGCCACTTTATGAAACCAGTGATTATCAGAATGAATGGGACGGAACAAAAAATAACGAACCACTCCCTGATGGTGTTTATTTCTATTCAATCGAATGTGGGGAAAAAAGCTACAAGGGAGCGATTAACTTATTACGACTTAAAAAATAACCCATGAAAAATAAACTCATCCTCGCTTTTGTGTTTGCTTTTACTGGGATGGTATCAGCACAACAAGTTCCGCAATCCTATTTGTACGGGTATAATTTGTTTTTAATCAATCCGGCGCTTTCAGGAACAACCAATTGTACTGAAATCAGCATGTCGCATCATAACCAATGGGTAAAACTGGAAGGGGCACCGATTACCAATCACTTGACCGTTTCCACCCATCTAAGAAACCATTGGGGTGTGGGCGGACAATTTATGTTGGATAAGATCGGGATGTTGCAACAAGTCTCTGCGCTTGGAAATGTTTCCTATGGATTCTATTTCGGGCAACAATCACTGAGATTGGGTTTATCGGTGGGATACAACAATTATCGTGTAAATCCAAGCAATGCGGTGGCATTTGATTTGCTCGACCCCATTGTGAATGGTG
>JAIXRD010000116.1 GCA_027485365.1 Cryomorphaceae bacterium
ATAGTTTCTAAATCCAAGGTATCCTCCGAGGTTTTGGCTGTTTGAGTTGTCCCAAGGGAATCTTTCTGGTCCTCTAAGGCCATGGGATCTATGTTGGTGCTTAATTTAGAGGAGCGGCGCCAGTCATCTTCGTTTTTCCGGTCACCCCATAGTTTTCTAAACTCTTCAAATCCTTCCTGTTTCAACTTTGGGTTATTGAACACCCACTTATCTCCAGCACCTGCCTGAGACCCCGCTTGAGCTTGGTCTTGCAACGCCCGCAGTTTAGCCGCTTCTAATTCTTTACGTTGTTGGGCTTCTTCTTTAAGTTGTTTAATAACATCTTTAATGAACGCTGTTTGGGTTTTTTCATCCATTTTCGCAATGCGCTGGACGCTATCTTCATAGAGTGCAATCTCCATCGCCGCCACCAAATTCGCCAATTTAGATGCTTTTGACCGAATTAATTCACCGTTTGGATACGCTTCAGGCATGCTTGTTGCACATGAATCATAATATTTCTGAGCGGCTAGGTAAGATTTTTCATTGTACGCTAAATCTCCTAATTTTTCATAAGATAAGGCTTTTTGACGTTTATTTTTTGTTGAATAGAATGCTGACATTGTATAAAAAACCTTGGCCATAGCCACATTAGCTCTGGATTGTTCCAGTTGGGCTTTTGCATAAAATATTTGATCTTTAAATGCCGCGTTTTTCTCATCACGCAACATTTTCTCTAACATTTTAACATCCCGCTCTGAGGTTCCTAATACGGCACACGTTAATTTCGCGTTGAAACTTACATCATATAACGCCGCGGGCGAAATGGCATGCTTAAATGAAATAAGCGCTGAATCCACGCGATTACTACTCAGGTAGAGCTGACCAAGAATGAATGAAAGCCTTGTTTTTTCACGTTTTGACTTACACTTATTCACTGCCATGGTCAGAGGAAAAAGTGCTTCAGAAGCTTGATGTTTCCTCATAAATAAGTCTGCGCGTGTTTTATAAATTTCAAATTGAATTTGGTCATTCATTTCGGGTTTAAAATCATCCGCATTCTTGTCTTTAGCTTTGGCTTTCCCAATCTTTTGAAAAAACGATTTCTTTTTTTGTTGTAAGGCCTCTTGTTGCAATTCATCCAGAATGGTTAGGGCTTCCGTTAATCTATTCTCTTCGATATAAATTCGAGCAATCCATAATTCAGACAAATATTTTGACGGGTCTTTTTGAAAAAATCGTTTTACAAACTGAAAGTTTTTAAGGGCTTTTTCAAAATCTCTTCGGTAATAGTAGGCTTTTCCAATAGTTAACCAGTTTTCATCAATCCATGCGTTGTATTCTGCTTCTTTTGGTCCATCAGCTGAAGGCATTGAATGATTACGAATTACTTTGGTACACTTGACAACCGCAGTATCAATTGCTGCATACATGGATTTAGACTCTTCCGCACTTGGAGCGGGTTGAATCTTTAACCAATCATAAAAATCTTCTTTTCGGTTTTTTTCATAACTATTTACCGACATGGTTAATAGTTCATTGGCATTAAAGTACCCATTATATTTAGCGGTCATACCGTGGAAGGTACGGTTGATAAACGCATTTTTGTTGGTTGAACAAAACACCAAGAAAAGTGGAGATATCAGTAAAGCTGCTTTAAGATATGGGTAAAGTATTTTCTTCATGCGTGCGCGCGACAAAACGAATTTCCTCGCCTTTTATTGTTTCTTATGCAATGTTTGTAAATACTTGTTGGATGTCATCATCGTCTTCGATCTTATCCAACATTTTTTCAATATCGGTTAATTGTTCCTCAGAAAATTCTACCGGAGAGGTAGGGATACGCTTTAAACTGGATTTCTGAACTTCTATCTGCATGTCTTCCAGGGCTTTGGCAATCGTTCCGAACGACGTGTAGTCACCATAAACAATAATCATTTCCTCCTCTATCTCTATAGATTCGCATCCCGCATCAATTAAATCCAATTCCAACATTTCTGGATCCATGGACGCCGTTTTTGCAATTTCGAATACACTTTTTCGGGCGAACATAAACTCCATAGAACCATTTGGAACAACCATGCTATCCGATTTATTAAAATAGGACTTCACATTGGCTACTGTTCTAGTGGGATTGTCTGTAGCGCATTCAACATAAACCAACACTCCATGTGGTCCTTTCCCTTCATAATTAACCTCAGTAAACGAGGCGATATCTTTTTGGGCGGCACGCTTAATGGCAGATTCTATATTATCCTTAGGCATGTTCTCAGACTTCGCATTTTGAATTGCTGTGCGCAATTTAGCATTGGCTGTTGGGTCCATCCCCCCTTCTTTAGCAGCCATTGTGATGGCTTTACCTAATTTCGGAAACATCTTGGACATCTTGTCCCAACGTTTTTCTTTTGCTGCTCTGCGGTATTCAAATGCTCTTCCCATAGTAATATGATGTGTTACAAAGGTAATGTAATCCGTAGAAATTTTCAAACACCGGATAACTGTGACAATACCGCGGTAATATAATTCAATACGGGTTCTTTACCACTTGCAGAAGTGGCGGAAGTAGTAAACAACGGGGGAAGCTCCTCCCATGTTTTTAACATCTCCTTTTTATACTTCGCTAAATTTCGGTTTAATTCAGTACTTGACAGCTTATCAATTTTAGTAAATACCATGGCAAAGGGCACTTGATTTTCACCGCACCAATTCATGAATTCCAAATCGATTTTTTGTGGTTCTAGCCTCGAATCCAATAAAACAAACACCAAGGTTAATGCCGTACGTTGTATTAAATAATTCGAAATCAACTTCTGCCATTTATCCCGTTGATTCTTTGATACTTTAGCATATCCATACCCTGGAAGATCTACTAAATACCATTTCTCATTGACAATAAAATGATTAATAAGCTGGGTTTTTCCAGGAGTTCCTGATGTTTTCGCTAAACTTTTATTCCCCATTAACATATTAATGAGTGAGGACTTTCCGACATTAGATCGACCGATGAAAGCAAACTCAGGAAGCTTAGTGTCGGGACATCCTTTATAATCAGCACTTGAAATCAAGAATTCCGCTGTTTTTATTTTCATGGTCCAAAGGTAAACTTTAGATTGGGCTTGAACAATATTGCAAACGACTTGTTTTCATTTTATGGCATTCTATAAGATTCGAGACGTAGAAGTATTAACAGGTATAAAAGCCCACACGCTCCGTATATGGGAGCAGCGGTATGGGATGTTGATTCCAGACCGTACAGAAACTAAAATCCGCACCTACACAGATGAGGAGCTTGTTTACTTGCTAAATATTAGAATTCTGATGGACCATGGAATGAAAATTTCCAGATTGGCTGAATTAACACGTGATCAGATCAGAGCTAAGGTTGCCGAAGTCAAATTGAACACACCTGCAGGAAGTGCCCAAGAGAAACTGATTGTTTCTTTAGTAGAAATGGACGAAGGGTTATTTCACGCTACATTAAATGAAATCATCGAATCAACATCACTAGAAGATACCTTCCGGCAATGTTTAATTCCTTTTTTCGACCGCATTGGTGTTATGTGGCTTACGGGATCTATTAATCCAGCCCAAGAACATTTTATTTCAAATTTGGTACGTCAAAAAATTGTCTCAGAGGTAGACAAACTAACAGTTCCTGAAGACCGTGAAAACCCGGTTATGTTGTACTTACCGGAACACGAATGGCATGAAATAGGCTTGTTGTTTTATCATTATTTACTACGCAGCCAAGGCGTTTATTCCCTGTATTTAGGGCAAAGCTTGCCTTATGAATCGGTGGTGTTAAGTATTGAAAAAGTTCAGCCTCGATGTGTGGTTAGCTCTTGGTTGACCTCAGTAGAGGAAGGATTTATACACAGCTATTTTTCACAATTGCGTAGACAATTTCCGGAATTATTGATTATAGCCGGCGGAGCTCAACTTGGAATACACCATGCATCAATTAGTAACTTGGTTACGCCACTTCAACACGCTGAAGATTTAATCAATTTGATTAAATCACCACATTTACAATCTTCCCAGGCACAATAATAATTTTCTTTGTTGCTTTACCTTCGAGCCACTTAATGGTTTCGGCTTGGGTTAAAATAGTGGCTTGAATTTCTTCAATGCTAAGCGATAAGGGTAAGGATACCTTGAACCGCATCTTGCCATTGAAAGATACCGGGTACTCATAATCAGATTCAATAAGATAATCCGGATTAAATTCAGGATAAGCTGCCGCATACAAGGAACCAGGTTCATGGCCAAGTTTCTCCCAAAGCTCCTCGGTAATGTGCGGGGCGTATGGTGCGAGTAAAACGGTTAAAGGCTCTAAAATTTGACGGAAATTACATTTAGACTCTGTCAATTCATTCACGCAAATCATAAAATTTGAAACGCCCGTATTAAATGAAAAGCGGTCTAAATCTTCCCGAATCTTACGAATCGTTTTATGCAATGTTTTAAAGTGTTCTTTGGTTGGAGTTGTTTCATTCACCTCGAATGTCCCATCGATATGAAATAATCTCCAGTATTTCTTCAAAAACCCATGTACCCCTGTAATTCCTTTGGTGTCCCATGGTTTACTTTGCTCCACAGGACCTAGAAACATTTCATACATACGTAGGGTATCTGCTCCAAACCGATCAACTAACTCGTCAGGAGTTTGAACGTTATATTTAGACTTTGACATTTTTTCTACCTCGTATCCACACAAATAAACTCCTGAAGGTTCTAATACAAACGTCGCATCCTTATAGTCACTGCGCCAAGCTTTGAATCCTTCAAGGTCCAATTCATCGTTGTTTACGAGTGAAATATCCACATGGATTGGCGTAGTTTCATAGCCATCTTTCATTCCTGCGCTCACAAAGGTTTGTTGTCCAACGACCCGATAGACGAAGCTACTTCTTCCTAAAATCATCCCTTGATTTATCATCTTCCTGAAAGGCTCATCAAACGGAAGAATCCCTAAGTCGTGTAAAAATTTACACCAAAAACGCGCATATAATAAATGTCCGGTAGCATGTTCCGCCCCTCCCATATACAGGTCAACATTGCCCCAATACGCAATTTTTTCAGGTGAAGCCAATTGCAATTCATTGGTTGGGTCTAGGTATCGAATAAAATACCAAGAACTTCCGGCCCAACCAGGCATGGTAGATTTTTCATACTCATACACCTCTTCAAACTTCCAATGCGTTGCTCTACCAAGTGGCGGGTCACCATCTTCTGTGGGTAAATACTTATCTACTTCTGGTAAATCCAAAGGCAATTGGTCTTCAGGAATCAGGTAGGGAATATCCTCTTTAAAATACACTGGTATTGGTTCACCCCAATACCGCTGACGACCGAATACTGCATCTCGCAGTCTATAATTAATCCGTTTTGAGCCGTACCCGTTTTCGGCTATATCGGAAATCATTCGTTGAACAGCCTCGGTCACAGATAAGCCATTGAGGAAATCGGAATTGATCATTGTGCCTGATTTCTCAGTCCATGCGCCCATGTTAAAATCGTGATCAGCGGAAGGACTTATAACGTGCTTGATCGCCAATGAAAAATGAGTGGCAAATTTATAATCTCGTTCATCATGCGCCGGAACTGACATCACTGCACCTGTTCCATAACCAACCAAGACGTAATCTCCAATCCAGATTGGAATCGGTTCTTTGGTAAAGGGGTGGGTGGCATATGATCCAGTAAAAACACCCGATATCGTGTTTACATCGGCCATGCGTTCGCGCTCACTTCTGTTCTTCGATGTAGAGACATAGGATGCAACAGCGTCTCGCTGTTCATCTGTTGTTAGGAGGGTTACGAGCTCGTGTTCTGGAGCCAAGGTAAGAAACGAAACCCCAAACAAGGTATCCGGCCGCGTGGTAAATACTTCAATGGAGCCTTCATGATTTAGTAACGGAAAATGAACGGAAGCCCCCTCGCTTCTGCCAATCCAATTTCGCTGAGTTTCTTTAATGCTATCAAACCAATCCACTCCGTCTAAGCCATCTAATAAGCGCTGCGCATAGGCGGTAATGCGCATGCTCCATTGCTTTAAGAGCTTACGCTCCACAGGGTGACCTCCGCGTTCAGACAAACCGTTCACCACCTCATCATTCGCCAAGACTGTTCCTAGGGCAGGACACCAATTTACATAGGATTCCCCCAAATAAGCTAAGCGAAAGTTCATTAAAATTCCCTGTTGTTTTTGCTCTGTAAAACCTGCCCATTCGGATGCTGAAAATGGAGTAACTTCAGTTTCTATTCCTCCATGTAAAGCGCTCAATGAATCCGCAGATAAGCCCTGTTGCTCAAATTCCTTAATTAACTCATTAATTGACGCTGCTTTATTCGTTATTGGATTATACCAACTATTGAATAATTGCATAAAGATCCATTGGGTCCATTTGTAATAAGACGGCGAAGAGGTACGTATCTCTCTGGACCAATCATAATTAAATCCAAGTTTATCCAATTGTTCCCGATACCTATCAATATTTTCTTTAGTTGTTTTAGCCGGATGCTGCCCGGTTTGAATGGCATATTGTTCTGCAGGTAAGCCAAATGAATCGTACCCCATTGGGTGCAGCACATTGAATCCAATATG
This sequence comes from Cryomorphaceae bacterium, assembly GCA_027485365.1. Classification (GTDB taxonomy): domain Bacteria; phylum Bacteroidota; class Bacteroidia; order Flavobacteriales_D; family Crocinitomicaceae; genus UBA952. The sequence goes on from JAIXRD010000116.1 coordinate 6,587, forward strand.
TTTTTTATATCTCGCAAAGATATCCGAAGCAATGTATCCTAAAGGATGTCCTACATGCAATCCAGCACCGGAAGGATAAGGGAACATATCCAATACGTAAAAAGTAGGTTTTGTTGAGGTTTCTTCAACGCGGTACGTTTGATTAATCTTCCAGAAATGTTGCCATTTCTTTTCAATCTCTTGAAAGCGATATTCCATGGGTGAATTTAAGCCACAAAGATACGAAAAGCCCCATTAACGTAAGTAAAGAAGATTGCCTAAAGCAAACAATAGTAGGCCAGGGTCTAAATCAAAACTGAAAGGCATATTCCAATTTCTAAACAAAACATAAGTAGAAAAAGCGCTAAATAATATAGCTCCCAATAGCCAGTTAGGCAGGAAAAAAAACGTTAATCCAAGAATTACGCAAATAATACTGAATAGAACCCAACGCAATACACGCCATGGCATTACTTGAGGTAGCGTTTTCAATCTAATGGAATCAATTTCACTATCATTAACGTCAGATGCCGTTGCTAATACTCCAAACAAGAGCAGTAATACCAGGCATGAAGCCAAATTTAAGGCCTCTGATGTTGACATTACACTAAGCATGAACATAGTCCAACTGCTTGCAATTATTGGCGTTTTTGCCCAAGGTATTTCACGGAACCAGGGGTAAGTTATTGTAAGTATTATTGCAAACAGCAAGGGAAATACATGTACATGATTAGCTGTCCAGGCCAAGGTTAGAACTAAGCACAATCCGATGAGTAAATATACCCGCATAATGACTGCAGTTCTAGGAAAAGAATAATACACAAACACTGCGAAACCGAGCAGGATTGCGTACCATAAATCGGTTGTTTTATTCAATGAATAAGCAAAAAGAAACGTTGAGAACCCAAGTAAAATATGGGTTGACTTAAACCGCATTTACAACATCTTCCACAGGAATCTCTTCAATACACCTGCAATCGAATCCCTTAGCACAGCGTTCACATAAGGGGTCTTTCACCATTACTATGGAATGTTTACCTAGGGGCTTCCAACGGCCCGGATGAATGGGGATACGAGAAGAAAATAGACCAATCGCTCGTATATCTAAAATTCCAGCGATATGCAGAGGACCAGTAGAACAGGCAATGAGGGCATGGGCTTTACTAATTAATGAAATTAAGCCGCCAAGCGAAAATTTCCCGCAAACATTTTCAACACCAGCGATGTGATCGAACGCGGATCCTATTTGAATCCCTTCTTTCGCTGTTCCCGTAATTAACACCTGTTTTCCTCGTTTTGCTAACATCTCAGCAAGCGCAACGTAGTGAATCAATGGATAATTAATCGCACTACCCTGTGAAAGCGGGTGCAGAATCACATAGCCGGGCGGAAAAAAGTCAGGTTCGGTTGGGATAATAAAATGATCTTTTAATGATTTGATCTCCTCAAATTTTGGAATGGTTTCCAAGCCGAGCGGTTTCAATAAATTAAAATTCAACTGCGCTTCATGCAGTGGTGATTTTTTTCGGGTAAACGATACACGAATATTGCAATTCAACCAATGAAACCAGCGATGGCTAGTACCTATGCGATGTGGTATACCTGCATGTTTTGCCCAAGAAGCAATCTTCTTATTTGGAAACACATGAAGAATAAGGTCACATTGAAGCAAGGCATTACGAGTGTTTTGGTCGGAATTTTCGAGGTCTTCAAGGAGTAAAATCTCATCTACAGGTTCAAAACATTGCACAAAATCTTTCGTGTAGCTCTTGCATAAATACACCAATGTTGCTTCGGGAACATGAGATTTCAGCCATAAACAGAGCGGCAAGGTTAATGCTACATCCCCGATACTATCGGTCCTAGAAACAATAATTCGTGACAGCTTATTTATTTTCACCTTTCAAGCGTTGAACTTCTTTGTACTTAAAATAATTTGATTCGGCGCTGATTTTAGCAATAAAAAATCCTTGTTTACCATCTAAAAATCCGAGTTTAAATATATACATGGATAAAAACCGAATGCATGCACTGATTAACGGTTGTCCAAAAAACACGCCTTTTCCTGCTTGAACATACTTTTGGGCGGTCAAGGTAGAATAATGATCTGCTCGTTGCCGATGTTGCACATGCGAATAATATGAATAATGAAACAAGTGGCCTTTTAACCTGATAATCTCCATGTCAGGTTTCAAGTTAAGGGTTTCGTGAACCAAGTCGCCTTGCCACTGAATTTCTTTTGGAAACAACCGAATCTTTACATCTGGATACCATCCGGAATGATAAATCCAAGTTCCACAATAATTCGTTAAGCGATTTAAGGCATAAACTCCATTCGTGTGGTTTTGTTTAATCCAGCGTAATTCCTCCAATAATGCAGGGGATATTTCCTCATCAGCATCTACCGACAAAATCATATCAAATGATGCTTTTTGATTTAAACAATTTTTCTGTTGCGCATACCCCAACCAGGGTTGATGAAAGAACTTGACCCCTTTTTGTAAACAAATTTCTTCCGTACGGTCGGAAGAACCAGAATCCATGACCAGAACCTCATCTGCGATCTGAACCAGTGAATCAATGCAGCGAGCAATGTTTCGCTCTTCATTCAGCGTAATAATCGTAGCGCTAATCTTCATACTTACTTTACTCTGATTCGGTCGCCAACTCGAATCATATTGCCTACTCCAGGATTCAGTTTTGTCAGTTGTGCTAGTGTGAGGTTATTCTTGGTTGCAATTCGACTCAAGGTGTCTCCTGCTTTAACGGTGTAATACTTCTTAGGTTTAGGTACTTGTACCGGAGTAATCGGAGTTTGTTTAACCGTATTGATTTTTTTCAATGTGAGGCGTTGTCCCACATAAACATTGGTGGTTTGCAGGGCATTCCATTCCATTAATTCATCGGTCGACACACTGTATTTCAGCGATATGCTCTTTAATGTTTCACCCGTTTTGACTTTATGAAACGCATAATTGACCGACGCAGAATCAGCTACGGTTCCGGTACTATCGTACCTAAGTGTAGTATCTTGTGAAAAAGAATTTATTACTTGTGATGGATTCTCTAGAAGATATAACGAATCTTCTACACCCACCAATAGGGTAATTTTATCTAAGGGTCCTGTAACACAACGTTTTTTAATAGAAGCGGGAATGAATTCCGTTTTATAAATTGGATTTAGGTCCTTTATCTGTTGTAACTCCCAATCAAGTGCTTTGGCTATGGTACTCATGTGTAAACCCCGCTTAAGGCACATGGTATCCAATTGTGCATTATGAATTTTTGCCGGAGCTGGCATCAAATTATGTTGGGCATGAAAAGTCATTAAATAGGCAGCCGCTATAAATGTTGGAACATATCCTTGTGTTTCTGAGGGAAGGCTTGATCGAATGGCCCAATAGGACCGTTGATTTCCAGAACGTTCTATCGCTCGATTAATCGTTCCTGGACCTGCATTATACGCGGCCAAGGCGAGGTTCCAATCCCCATAAATCCCATATAGTTTTTTCAAAAACCGACACGCAGCATCGGTGGCTTTTTGTGGGTCCATGCGTTCATCTATATAGGAGGTTTCTTCTAAGCCATAATACAAACCCGTTCGGTACATAAACTGCCATAAACCAAGGGCGCCGGCCTTAGACTTTACCTGAGGCCTTAAACCACTTTCAATACAAGCCAGGTATTTTAATTCAAGTGGCAAGCCATACTCAGCTAATTTCTCTTCAAATAAATCAAAATATAAGGCTGAACGTCCGAGAACAATCTTAACGAAAGACCTTCGGTTCTCTGCAAAATATCGAATAGAGGCAAGGGTAATAGCATTGCAATCAAAACCAAATGGGCTTTGATTGTTCATTTGATTTAACCGTTCACAGTACACATCTTCTGTAAATAAAGGAACTGTTGTTGGTTCGTAATTTAGAGCTTTAATGATCGAATCCGAATATTTTGTGTTTGCATAATCTGCATAAAAATAATTTAATGATTGCTCGACCGTATTTAAAAAATAATCGGGATGCAGCGTATCATTAGGATTTTGAAGATACGGGTTTTTCTGTCCAAACCCCACGGTATAAAGCGCTGTAATAAAAAAGCAAAGGATCTGCTTAAGCCGTAAATTTTTCCACCAGTTGCGTTGCATAAAACAAGTCGTTTTCCCGAAACTGATCGGTCATTAATTGAATACCAAAAGGCAAGCCGTTGGAATGGGCTCCAAGCGGTAAACTAAGCGCTGGATTTCCCGTAAGATTGGCATGAACTGTAAAAATATCTTGTAAATACATTTCAATCGGATCTTTTACCTCTCCGATTTTGAATGCAGTTGAAGGCGTTGTTGGCATTAAGATACAGTCTATTTTAGAGAAAATATCACGCGTTTTATCCTGAAGTACACGTCTTACTTTCTGCCCTTTGGTATAGTATGTATCGTACTGCTCATTAGACAAGACAAACGTCCCTGTCATGATTCTTCGCTTTACTTCTTCACCAAAACCTTCGTTTCTTGAACGGATATACGTTTCTTCTACCCCTTCAGCCTGAGTTGACCTATGGCCATAATGCACCCCATCAAAGCGGGCTAAATTCGAAGATGCTTCAGCGGTGGTAAGCACATAGTACACTGGTACCACGTAATCCATAAATGGAAAAGAAAACTCGCTTACTTCGTGACCGCTTTCCCGTAATTTTTGAATGAGCAAATCCATTGATGATTTCACCTCTGAATCTAACCCTGGATGGTTCATGTATTCAGCAAGCACGCCAAAGCGCATTGGAGAAACTGGCTCGGTATGGGCTTCCACATTGCGGGATGAAGTTGTAGAATCTTTCGGGTCTTTACCGGCCATTATTTGATATAACAATTCGGCATCTGCCACATTGGTGGTAAATGTTCCGATTTGATCAAACGATGAGGCATAAGCAATTAATCCGTACCGACTAATTCTTCCATAGGTCGGTTTCAGTCCGTAAGTCCCGGTCCATGAAGCGGGTTGACGAACGGATCCACCGGTATCACTGCCGAGTGAGGCGGTACACAATCCTGCTGAAACGGCAACAGCCGAACCTCCTGAAGAACCCCCAGGAACATATTCGGGATTTATGGCGTTACGAACTGCACCAAAGGCAGATTTCTCGTTAGAACTTCCCATGGCAAATTCATCACAATTCAATCTACCCAATATTATAGCATCTTCATCTATCAATCGCTGTACAGCGGTTGCGGTATATAAGGATTCGAATCCAGCCAATATTTTTGAAGACGCTGAAACCTGATGACCTTTAAAACACAAATTGTCTTTGATTCCGACAAAGGTACCTGCTAATCGACCTGCGGTTCCATTATTGAGTTTACCTTGGATTTTTTCAACAGCATCACGCGCTGATGATTCAAATACTTCTAAGTATGCATTTAAGTGTTTATGCTCCTCAATCTGTCGCAAATAATGCTCGAGGATATCCACAAGAGGAACTCCCGACGCAAGGGCCGACTTATTTTCTTGAATCGCATTAAACATAGATTACTTCTCTTCGATTTGCTTTTCGTTGGAAGCTGTAGGCTTATTTTCTTCGTTTTTAGAAGCGTCTTTAAACTCCTTAATTCCTTGACCCAATCCTTTCATGAGTTCAGGAATTTTTTTTCCTCCAAACAACAATAATACAATAAGTAAAATCAGGATAATATGTCCACCTGAAAAAAGCTGCGCATGTTGGATATGTTGCATACTAAAATAGTTTAGATACAAAGGTACGCAATTCTAATTCACAACCGTGCACTAATTATAGCTTTCTTGCTACCTCAACCTCTTCGTAGGCCTCCACGTGATCTCCGATCTGAATGTCGTTGAATTTATCAATATTTAAACCGCACTCGTAGTTGTTTTTAACTTCTTTTACGTCGTCTTTGAAGCGCTTAAGTGATCCAAGGGTTCCGTTGTGAATCACAATCCCATCGCGAATCACGCGAACTTTAGAAGATCGCTTTATAATACCATCAAGCACGTAACATCCTGCGATCGTACCCACTTTGGTAATTTCGAATGTTTCGCGGATTTCTGCAGTACCAAGTACTTTTTCTTCAATATCTGGAGAAAGCATTCCCTCCATAGCCGCTTTGATTTCCTCAATGGCCTTGTAAATAATAGAGTATAACCTGATGTCGATTTGTTCAGTTTCTGCAAGCTTCCTTGCGCCAACTGTTGGTCGAACCTGGAATCCGATAATAATGGCATCCGATGCCGAAGCCAAGTTTATGTCGGCCTCAGAAATGGCTCCAACGCCTTTAAGTACAATATTTACTTGAATTTCTGGTGTTGAAAGGCTCAATAAAGCGTCAGAAAGGGCTTCAATAGATCCATCCACATCCCCTTTAACAATGATGTTTAATTCTTTGAAGTCTCCGATGGCTAAACGACGACCAATTTCATCGAGTGTAATGTGTTTATTGGTTCGAAGGCCTTGTTCTCTGTAAAGTTGCTCTCGTTTGGACGCGATAGATTTAGCTTCTTTTTCATCATCCAACACGTGGAATTTGTCACCTGCACTGGGTGCTCCATTTATTCCTAGAATTGAAAGTGGTTGTGACGGACCGGCTAATTTAAGTGCCTTGCCGTGTTCATCATGCATTGCACGAACGCGGCCGTAATGTCTGCCGACAAGAACAACATCTCCAATGCGCATGGTACCAGCCTCCACAAGAATGTTTGTAACATAGCCTTTACCTTTATCTAAGGAAGACTCGATTACTGTTCCAACCGCATTCTTATTTGGGTTTGCTGTCAGTTCGAGCATTTCAGCCTCGAGTAGTACTTTGTCTAACAACTCGCTAATGTTCAAGCCTTTTTTTGCTGAAATCTCTTGCACCTGGTATTTCCCCCCCCAATCCTCTACAAGGATGTTCATTTGAGATAATTGTTCTCTAATGCGGTCTGGGTTGGCGCCAGGTTTATCTATTTTATTAATTGCAAAAATCATTGGAACGCCTGCTGCTTGGGCGTGAGAAATCGCCTCCTTCGTTTGGGGCATTACATCGTCGTCTGCTGCTACAATGATAATAGCAAGGTCAGTAACCTGGGCACCTCGAGCACGCATCGCAGTAAACGCTTCGTGACCTGGTGTATCAAGGAAGGTCATTTTTCTATTATCCTTAAGGGTTACCGAATAGGCTCCAATGTGCTGAGTAATTCCTCCGGCTTCTCCTTCGGTTACATTCGCATTTCTGATGCGGTCTAACAAGGAAGTTTTTCCGTGGTCTACGTGACCCATTACCGTAATAATTGGTGGTCTTGAGATTAAATCTTCAGGAGCGTCTTCAGTGGTAAGCACGGCATCTTGCACTTCTGCACTAATGAATTCTGTTTCATATCCAAATTCATCTGCAACAATTTGAATGGTTTCTGCATCCAAACGCTGATTTATTGATGCGAAAATACCTAGAGACATACAGGCTGAAATGACTTGTGTTGGCTGAACATTCATCATACTCGCCAACTCGGACACCGTAACAAACTCAGTGAGTTTAAGTACTTTTTCATCCATCTCCGCGGCAAGCATTTCTTCTTGACGACGCTGAGCAACATTATCTCTCTTAATTCTTCTATTCTTAGAGGACTTAGATTTAGCGCCTTGACCAGAAAGTCTGGCCAACGTATCTTTAATCTCTTTTTGTATATCCTGTTCAGAAATTTCTTTTTTCTCTACTTTAAACGCGCCTGGTTTCGCGGGTTGAGTCTTCGCACCTGGGGCGGGAGTTTCAACCTTTTTAATGCGTTTACGTTTACGTTTTTCTTCTTCTGCAGCACTTGAGGCACTCGTTTTAGGTCGCTCCACGGGAAGCTCAATTTTACCAAGAACTGTTGGGCCGGATAGCACCGTTCGCTCGGTTTTTATGGTTTCTATAACGGGAGCAGATGGCTTTTCTTCAACCTTCGGTTCAATCGGCTTAGGTGCTTCAACAACTGGTTCTGGATGCGGAGGCTCAGGCTTTTTCTTTGAATTTAATTGGTCCAAGTCAATTTTGCCTACCACATTAACTTGTGGTTCTTGCGCTTTCGGTTTTACCGTTTCCGGCTCAAAAACCGTACGTTTAATTTCTTCAAGATTAATCTCGTCTTCTTCCTCTTCAAGTTGTTTTTCTTCAACGGGGGATTCTTGACGGGTATCTTTCAATGAAATTGATTCCTTCTTTTCTTTTAAGGAAGAACCTTTGGCTTGTTCTTTTAGTGTTTGATCTGCTGCAAACTCGGTACATAAAATTTGAAAATGTTCCGGGTCTAGTTTTGTGTTTGGATTAGAGTCAATAGAAATGCCTTTAGACCCTAAAAATTCCACTAACGTTGGTAATCCAACATTCAATTCACTTGCTGCTTTTCCTAAACGAATGGGTTTCCCTGCCATAATAATATTCCCTATTGTATTTTAAAGTTATTCAAATTCCGCATTCAATATTTTGAATACTTCTTCGATTGTTTCTTTTTCTAAATCGGTACGTTTTACTAATTCATCAACACTCATTTCTAATACTGACTTCGCAGTATCACAACCGATTGTTTTTAATTCATCAATAATCCAACCGTCGATTTCATCGGCAAATTCTTCTAAATCCACGTCCTCAACATCAACTTCACCATCGCGATAAACATCGATTTCATAGCCCGCTAATTTGCCCGCTAATTTAATGTTGTTCCCCCCGCGACCGATGGCTAACGATACTTGATCTGGTTTTAGGAACACCTTTACACGTTTTTCTTCTTCATCAATTTCCATTGATGTGATTTTTGCGGGTGACAAAGCACGTTGAATCAATAATTGATTGTTTGATGTATAATTGATTACATCAATGTTTTCATTTCTGAGTTCACGAACAATTCCATGAATTCTGCTTCCTTTCATACCAACGCATGCACCCACTGGATCAATGCGGTCATCATAAGACTCAACGGCAACCTTTGCACGCTCACCGGGCTCACGAACGATTTTCTTAATGGTAATCAACCCGTCGAAAACTTCGGGTACTTCAAGTTCAAATAAACGCTCTAAAAATTCAGGAGCAGTTCGTGAAAGTATAATAACCGGCGTACTATTACGCATATCTACTTTAGAAACAACCGCGCGAACCGTTTCTCCTTTTTTGAAGAAATCCGACGGGATTTGCTCAGATTTAGGCAAAATAAGTTCGTTATGGTCATCATCCATAACCAAAATTTCTTTCTTCCAAACTTGATATACTTCACCCGTAACGATTTCACCGACACGCTCTTTGTATTTCTTGTACAAATGATCTTTCTCTAATTCAAGAATTCGGGAAATCAAATTTTGTCTAAGTGAAAGCACGTTTCTTCTACCGAAATCCATAAACTTGAATTCTTCAGTCACTTCCTCACCAATTTCAAAGTCTGGTTCGATTTTGATGGCATCAGAATAAGCGATTTCTGTATTTGGATCTTCCACTTCCCCATCATCAACAATTTCTTTGTTTAAGAAGATCTGAACATCACCTTTTTCAATGTTCACAATTACATCAATATGCTCATCGGTATTGAATTTCTTTTTCAACATAGCTCGAAATACATCTTCAAGCACATGCTGCATGGTTTGCTTGTCAATGTTCTTAAGCTCTTTAAACTCGGAAAAGGATTCAACTAAATCAATACTATTCATTTGTTTTTATTTAAAGGATATTACACGTTTTATTTCTTTAATTTCATTTTTTGGAAGAGAAACATCTTCCTGAATGCTTACATTTTTATTTTTTTCATTTTTAATCTTCCGTTCAACGGTCACTAAAAATCCGTCCGAATTGAACGATTTTAAGACCCCTTCAATCTGTACCCCATCCGTCTTAAGAAAGGTAAGGAGGCGACCCGTATTTTTAATGAACTGTTTTTCATGACGCAAGGGTCTATCCATACCCGCAGAAGAAACGTTTAACTCGAAGTCGACTGATTCACGATCTAAATTATGTTCCACATTCCTGGACACAGAGATGCAGTCTTCAATTGACACACCACCTCCTTCGCGATCCAACTCAATATTAATTACATTACGTGTAGAAATTGTCAAATCCACAATAAAGAGCCCCCTATTCAATTCTTGAATGCGTTCTTCAGCCAGACTTAATACTAAATTCTTGTCAATCATTGTAAAAAAAGAGGGGACTTTCGTCCCCTCATTATCGTTTATCCTATTGCAAATATAGGGTAAAACTCCTTAACTACCAAATACAAAAAATTCCTACTAATTTTGGGACATGCTAATTGAGTTAAACGATACCATTGTTTCCGCTGAAATTTTCAAGCGAAAGTTTGTATGTGACCTTACTGCATGTAAAGGAGCGTGTTGTATTGAAGGGGATGCAGGCGCACCACTAACAATCGACGAGGTGTCTCAAATTGAAAACCACTTAACGGATATTATACCTTTTATGCGGAAAGAAGGCATTGAAGCGGTAAATAAAAATGGAGTATCCTATTTAGACCAAGAGAACGAACCAGTTACCATGTTAGTAGAAGGCAAGGAATGTGCATTTGTTTTTTTTGATGCGAACCAAACGGCCTTATGTGCAATCGAAGCAGCGCACCGTGCAGGAAAAATCGAAAACATTAAGCCTATATCTTGTTCGCTCTATCCAATTAGGGTTAAACAATATCACGATTTTAAGGCCTTACAGTATGATGAATGGAAGATTTGTGAATCTGCATGTACCTGTGGGGTAAAACTTAACGTGCCCGTTTATAAATTTCTTAAAGAGCCATTAATAAGAGCATTTGGAAAAGCTTATTATGATGAGTTGGAATTAGTGGCTCCTGAAATCGAACAGATTGAACCATAAAAAAGCCCCTTTCGGGGCTTTATAATATCTATTAATGTTCTACTTCTCCTTCAGCAAGGGGAACATCTTGAGGAATAAAATCCTCTGCTGCTCCTGGCTTAGAATAATCATATGGCCAACGATGCACCACTGGCAAAGCACCTGGCCAGTTTCCATGAATATGTTCAACTGGAGTAGTCCATTCAAGCGTGTTGGATTTCCAAGGGTTTTGCGGTGCGGCAGGGCCTCTGTAAATGCTATAGAAGAAATTAAATAAGAAAATCAACTGACCCAATGCGGCGATAATTGCGAAAACAGTAATTATGACATTTAGATCCATAATCATATTGAATGATTCCGTATCAAATTCTCCATAAACTGAATAATCATAATAACGTCGTGGAGCACCAGCTAGTCCAACAAAGTGCATCGGGAAAAATACGCCATAGGCACCAACAATGGTAATCCAAAAATGCGCATAACCCATTCGATTATTCATCATACGACCATACATCTTAGGGAACCAATGGTAAACACCAGCAAACATTCCAAATACTGCAGACATACCCATTACAATATGGAAGTGGGCCACAACAAAGTAGGTGTCATGGATTGCAATATCTAAGGCAGAATCAGCCAAGATAATCCCTGTTACACCACCGGTAATAAAGGTTGAAACTAAGGCAATTGCAAACAACATAGCTGGTGTATAAACTATTGATCCTTTCCAAAGGGTAGTGATATAGTTAAATACTTTAACTGCTGAAGGAATCGCAATTAATAAGGTTGTGAATACAAACACACTCCCTAAGAATGGATTCATACCCGTAATAAACATGTGGTGACCCCATACGATAAAGGATAAGAAACCAATCGCCAGAATTGATCCAATCATAGCCTTATATCCAAAGATCGGTTTTCTTGCATTGGTTGCAATAATCTCTGAAGATAACCCAAGCGCAGGAAGCAATACAATGTAAACTTCTGGGTGACCTAGGAACCAAAATAAATGTTGGAATAATAGCGGTGAACCGCCGTGGTTTGTGAGCATTTCGCTACCAACCATAATATCAGACAAGTAAAAACTTGTTCCTGCCATACGGTCCATAATGAGTAACAGTGCCGCCGATAATAAAACGGGGAAGGATAATACCCCTAGAATTGCAGTAACAAAAAACGCCCAAATTGTTAATGGCATTCTCGTCATAGTCATACCAGTTGTACGCAAATTCAATACCGTAACGATATAATTCAAACTTCCAATCAAAGATCCGGCAATAAATATAGCCATTGAAACCAACCATAAGGTCATTCCGAATCCTGAACCTGAAACAGCCTGAGGTAAGGCAGACAACGGTGGGTAAACTGTCCACCCTGCCATTGCAGGACCATTACCAACAGTTCCCCATTCCCCCGGAAAATCAATTCCAAAAACGGATCCATTCATTACAAATAATGAAAGGAACATAATTAAAGAAGACAATAGGAAAAACCAATAGGACAACATATTTAAGAATCCCGAAGCCATATCACGAGCTCCCAATTGCAGAGGAATTAGGATGTTAGAAAAAGTTCCGGAAAGTCCACCTGTTAAAAGGAAGAACACCATGATGGTTCCATGTATGGTAACCAAACCTAAATACATGTCTTCTTTAAGCACGCCTTCAGGAGCCCATTGATCTCCTAAAAAGAAATTCAAAAAGTCTGAACTTTCTCCTGGCCATGCCAATTGAATTCTAAATAAAATAGACAAGAGCATAGCGACTAATCCCATAAAAACAGCAGTTATTAAGAACTGCTTACCAATCATTTTATGGTCTTGGCTAAAAATATATTTTGAAACAAAACTTTCTTCATGATGATGGTCATGGTGATCATGAGAATGTACATCGTGTGCTGCTGAAGCCATGTTTATTGAGTTTAAATCTTTATTAATTAATTCATTGCTGTTTTAACGGTATCCTTTGCAGGTGTAACGGTTGCTGCCGGAGCAGCTGGCGCAGGAAAATAGGTAGCCTTAAAGTTTTTGGCTGCTCTTCCTTTCATCCATGCATTATATTCTGCCTCTTCTAATACGACTACCATTAACTTCATTTTATAATGCGCTCCACCGCAAATTTTATTACACATTAACACATAATTAAACGTTGGAAGGTTCTTAATGGTTCGCATCTCCGCTGTGGTTTTATTTGGCGTAAACTTCACACGCGTTCCATATCCAGGAACGGTATTCATTTGCGCTCTGAAGTGCGGGAAATACGCAGAGTGAATTACATCCTTTGAGCGAAGAGAAAACTCGTATGGTTTATTCACACACAAATACAGGGTGTCTTTTTGAATAATATCATCATATGCGTGTTTATCTAGAGAGGCATTATGTGTTGATTTCATTTGTGTTAACAAGCGCAATAAACGTTCTTTACTTCCTAAATCCTTTCTAAGAACAGCGGTTAATGAATCCGTTAATACGGTATCCCGATTATTCAGTAACTTCTTAATATCTAGAATACCACCAGCTCCTTGACGCATTGCCAAAATTGAAGAATCAATTGTAGCCGCTGTTATTAGGCCTAATTCATTGTTCCCTAGTATCAATTTATAATCTGTTTTACCTAAAGTATTATCTCCTCCGGCATAACGCGCAGTCCAATCAAATTGTTTAGAGTAAAGCTCAACTTGGATTGCATCTTTTGGAGAAGCAGAGGTTACTTCATTCCAAGTTCTTAAACCTAAAATAATAATCACAGCGAGAACAGCAGCCGGCACAACAGTCCACAACATCTCCAGTTTATTGTTATGTGGATAATAGTACGCCTTAACTCCCGGTTTCTTTACATACTTAAAAGAGAAAAAGAACAACAAGAAGTTCGTTAGGAAGAAGACTGCTATGATAATAACAAAATTCAAATTTAACAACCAATCTGTTGCCTCTCCTTGAACAGATGCGGCAGGCCCTCTACCTGTCCAACCATACTTCATCGTCAAATAGATGAACCCGCCAAATTGCAATATCATAAAGGCAAGCATCAACTTAGAGTTCAAGTAATTATCACGGGTTGGGATTTCATGTTCACCATGTTTTCTCAACTTTGCCGTTAATTCATAAACCCGAACAAGCTGTGATATGGCAATAGCTCCTATTACCACAATCAAGATCATTATCAATTTATTTTCCATTTCTTCCGCTAATTTTCATTAAAATTCATGATGTATACTCTCATCCAAAAACGGGTGATTCACTGGCGTTAATGGTGCTTTCGATAGATTCTTAAACAAAATCAAAATAAATACTCCCGACATTATAAGTGGTAAGCCTATTTCTAACATCCCGATGTGCCAATTCGCCCCAAGTGAACCTCCGGATACCATAATATAAACATCCAACCAATGTCCAATTAAAATTACTAGGCCCACAAACGTTAATACGCCTGCATCTCTTTTCGCATCTCTCGACATTAATATCAACATTGGAAAAACGAAATTTATAAAGAACATCCCAAAATACAGATACTTATAGTTTTCTGTACGCATCACATAGTAAACAACCTCTTCACCAATGTTTGCATACCAAATAAGCATGTACTGAGAGAACCATAAATATGACCATAGGAAAGAGATAGCAAAAATCCATTTACCAATATCATGTATATGTGAATCATTTACATTTTCTAGATACCCTTGTTTTTTCAAATATATCGTGGTTAATACAATTACCACCATAGCTGAAACCCACATTCCTGCAAAGGTATACCATCCAAACAAGGTGCTATACCAGTGTACATCAATAGACATTAACCAATCCCATGCAGATGTTGAACTAAACACCGCGAAAAACACTAGGAAGGTGGCCCCTTTTCTGTAGTTTGTAAAATGGATTTCTGTGCCGCCTACTTGATCCTCCAACAATGAACGCTTTCTAAATCCGCGCAAGAACAATAAATACACCGCAAAGTATACTAACGTACGAATCCAAAAGAATGCAAGATTTAAGTATGCTGACTTTCCTTGAATTAGCTTGTCCTCAGCCACGGTATGAGAATCCATCCATGTGTAGATGTGTGCACCTTTCATAAATGAAATAGTTAATAAAACAACACCAAATATTCCTATACCATAAGGCAAATAAAGAGCTACGGATTCAATAATACGCTTTACCACTGCATACCAACCAGCTTCAGTAGCGTAATTTAAGGCTAGAAAAAACAACGCACCTAAGCCAATTGCAAAAAAGAAAAAGGCATTTATTAAGCCATTCGTCATTAAGCGAGTAACAAAATGTGCTTCACCAATGTTGCTAATAATTCCAACAATGGCTAATAAGGCTCCAACCCCAATCAGTCCGAAGGCTGTGTTTTTCGCTTTTTTAGTAATTGTAAATTCCATGATCTTAGTTTTGTTTTGTTGTATCCTTGACAGCCGTAGTACCATCTGCATTAAACTTCCCGTAATCAGCTGATTGAAGGGTTCTGATGTAATGAATTACTGTCCATATTTCCTTTTTATTCAACAAGGAACGGTGGGCTCCCATCATTCCTTTTCCGTAATAAATCGAATAAAACATTTGGCCATCAGATAAAGCTGCTCGTTCTGCATAATTAGGTACACCTGAGTAGGCCCCAGAAGTAACCATTGGGCCGTTACCATCTCCTTTCTCTCCGTGACAGTGTTGACACATTGCAGTAAAAAGTTCTTTTCCTTTACCAAGAATTGCCTCTGCGTTTCCTGCATTGAGTGCGATCATGTTTTTATCCGCCGCCGCTGCTGTGTAATGATCTTCACGCGTGAGTTGATCATTGTACATTCCGTGGCTTGCTTTGAAAGACTCATTCGCCAAGCGAGCGTATGGCATCATTAATTTAACTTCCGCACTATCCGTACCAAAATATGGGATAGTAAATGCAGGAGGAGCCATTGCCAT
>JAIXRD010000319.1 GCA_027485365.1 Cryomorphaceae bacterium
AAACTTGTTTCAACCCAACCATCACGCATAGCCAGCAGCCTTTAGCTTTGCGAGCAACGCCTTCTCGGCAGCAGCTAATTCAGTCCGAGCTTGATCAAAAGACGCAAGGGCGTCCTGAACATCAACAACCGCCGCAGCATCAGCTTTGAGATAACGACCAATATTAAGATCCCAGTTGTTCTCTTTAATCTCATCGTGTGAAACTAAGCGAGCTGAGATGTTTGTTTTCTCAGCGTCACCCATTGATTGATAAACAGCGAAGATATCTTCGACATCTTCATCGGTGAGGAAGTTTTGAGCCTTTCCTTTGCCGAAACGTTTTGATGCATCTATGAAGAGAATGTGCTTCTTGCGCTTCTTATCCTTTGTCGCCCTAAAGAACATCAAGCTGGCAGGAATGGTTGTGCCATAGAAAAGGTTCGGAGCTAGGCCAATAATGGTTTCAAGGAGGTCTGACTCAATAAGGTGCTTACGAATAGCACCTTCGGCGCCACTTCTAAAAAGAACTCCGTGGGGCATTACTACACCGACTCGACCAGTCTCTGGCTTCATTGATGTGATCATGTGTTGCACCCATGCGTAATCACCATTGTTCTTAGGTGGTACCCCACCGATGGCACGTTTATGTGGATCTGTTGCCCACTTATCTGCACCCCAATCTTTAAGACTAAATGGCGGGTTTGCTACAACTAAATCAAATTGATCTAGCTTTCCTTTTGCATCAATGAACTTAGGTTTTTGCAATGTATCTTCACGGCGAATTTGTGCATCTTCTACTTCGTGGATAAAAAGGTTCATGCGTCCGATAGCTGCAGATGTTTGGTTGACCTCTTGGCCATAGAAACGCATCTGTCGAACAGAGCCACCTGATTGCTTTACTTCAGCCGCAGCTTCGATCAACATGCCTGCAGAACCGCATGTTGGGTCATAGATTGAATCTGTTGGTTGAGGGCCGAGAATTCGAACGAGAAGATGGACGACGGCACGAGGGGTAAAGAACTGGCCTGCACTTGTTGAACTTTCATCAGAGAAGCGCTTGAGCAAGTATTCGTAACCACCTCCTAGGAGATCGTTAGAGACTTTGCTGGGGGAGAGATCACGCTGACTGAAGTGGCTTACGAGTTTTTCAAGACGTTCAGGTGGCATCTTGTTGTGATCAGCCCAGGGGGCGTTGCCAAAGATTTGGGCTAGCTGATTTGGATTAGCTTCCTCAATTTTCTGCATGATATTTTGAATGAGTACACCATGGTTTTCGGCAGCTCGACGTAGATCGGCCCAGTGGCAGCCCTTTGGAATCTGGAACGTATGAAAGTCAGCGGCCGTCTCATCATCAATGTCTTTGCCAAACTTCTTGATTGCTTTCTCTTGCTCTTCATCCCATGTATCGCTGAGACGTTTTAGGAAGAGGAGTGGGAAGACAAAGTCACGCAGGTTGGCAGGATCAACTGGGCCACGCAGGATGTTGGCGGAGTCCCAAAGCCACGACTCGATGTCTTGCTGGGTGGCTTGGCTCATCTGTTTTGGTCCCCTTAGCTGTGGATAAGTACTGGGCTAAAACTACATCCCGGTGCTGACAAATGGAACCAATGGCCAGGAATGACCATCAGATGGATGGTTTCCAAGGGAAATAGGGTGAGTTCTTGAAGCAATTTTGGACGATTTGCTTCACGCTTAAGAAATTAATTTAAGCGGCATTTGTATAAACAAAATCAATTTTCTGAATAATCAATTTTTTATGAAGGTTATAAAGTTATGCAAATCTGGAGTTCTGAAAATAATTAAAAATATAATAAAACATACTATTGGGGATAATCGAAGTTAACTTCATTTATCCCCAATAGTATGAGTATATTTACTATGCACTATATTTCCTATACAAGACTATAAATATATATCTCTACGCATGATAAAAATAATTAATTACCTGCTATGCGCCTTACGAAAAATATAGTTGGGTATAGTCTTATAGTAGATACTTTATAGTGCATAGTGTTTGATGTTTTTTCTATGAACCCTTTGGTCTCCCAGCACCCCTTCGAACTGGCTGCGGAACTGGGTTCATTCGATATCTTTTGGATCCTGTCGATTCCTTTGTTTCAACCAGATAGCCCGCTCTGACTAATTCAAAGAGTTCGAGCCTCATTGAAGCTTCATCTCGTAATAGACAGGGCACTCGTCTGGAATAGATAAAGTGCGTAACGAAGTCGATTACAGCTAAACCTCGATCGTTGTTATCTGCTTGCTTTAGATAATCGAAGATCAGCTCACGCCGTGCTTCGGATTCGCAGTACATAGAGTTGGGGTATTTGGAGTTACAACAAGTGTTTCCAGAACCACAGATATCTGCACCTACGGGTAGCGCACGAGCACCAGGAATTTCCGCTTCAACAAACCTATCTGCAATATCTTTTCTGACTTCCCAGTCGTTGGTTCCAATGAAAGCAATCCATTGAATTTTTCCTTGGAGTCTTTTGTTAAGCAGTAGGTTCATGTAAGAGGTGTGACCATATATTCTGGCAACTTCATCTAAATGAATATGATAGTTTTGATGTTTGCTATCTTCACTCATAGCGCCCCCTCCTTTCTGTACTTGAAGTCAACAGATTTGGATTGTTGGGCTTTGCGAGCCTCTTGATTCGCTAGTAACGCCTTTTCTGCTCGATTTGCAGCTTCTCTTACGGCAGAACTCTCCGGGGTGATGTAGTGGTCTTCCAGAGTCTTTGTAGAGGTATGTCCTGAGAAAGCCTTCTTCGTTCCTATATCTGCACCCTTTAGGAAATTAGTGAATGCAGTTTTACGTAACTGATAGCGGGTATAAAGAGGAACTCCTGCACGAATGCATAGATTACGCATCCACTCTTTGTCAGAAGTCTCGTCCTGAAGATTGCCAACCTTGTTGGGGAAAATGACGCCTGTATCAATCTTCCAATTGGCACGATTCAGCATTTGATGTCGATGATGATTTACCAGAATCGCCATCTGGCGTTCGGTAAGCGGTATCGGCCCTAATCGATCAGTCTTGGTTTCAGCAAAATGCAAAGGCACACCTTTAACTCGCTGCACTTGTCGCTCAACGCTCATTGAGAGTTCAACGCCTGAAATGTCACTCCACATCAAGCCCATAATTTCCGCAGGTCGAATGCCGATTTCGGCGCCAACCATGAGTCGTGCCAAGTCGTATGGACACTCTGATGCAGTTTCATACAGTTGATCCAGATCCTGAGCAGGAATGGCTCTGGAGACAACTGGTTTCATAGAAAGCATTTGCACACCTGTGGCTGGATTATGCAGTTGAAATTTCTTTCTCATGCCATCGTTGTATGCCTTGGATAACGTTCTTATGACCCCAACAATTGATCCATGTCCGTAACCTTTGTCGGCAAGGGTATTGAGCACCGCTTCGATATCGCCTTCAGTTAAAGTCGAAGCCTGCAGCATGCCAATATATGGATTTATAAAGTTTCGGATTGCTGATTCATAGCTTCGGTAGCTATTTGGTCTGATCTGGTGTCTTCGACTAAATAGCCAGTCCGCAAGAAATTCTTCAACGGTTTCCTTTGGTTTTGGCACGTAGGTTCCTTGAGAACGCATCCTCATTGATATTTGCTCAGCTAACCAAGCCTCCGCCTCAATCTTCTTTTTGAATGATTCGGTTCTTCTTATTCCTTTGTAGTCATGACATGCAACTACCCATCTATTGCGACGTTGGCTGAAGAAGATAGTACCTTCGCCATTGCCTCTTTTCTTTGTATTTCTTGGTGCCTTTGGTGCAGTGGTCATCGCATCCTCCTAAAGGATGTTGTATCGATCGTCACTGTGTCATTAAGAACTTTTTACGGTTCCCGTTCGCTATGGAGCGAATTTCCATAATCCTAAATTAAAGTTTTAAAGTCCGCTCGCCGGGATGATGACATACTGTGAAAAATATAAATTATTTATTCAACCTTCCTGCACTTTTCACGCATGAAGATCAATATATGTCAGGAAGGTAAGCGACTCCGATCTCAATTAAGAGTTAACGGACACCCAATAAACACTCTCTCCATCCCTCTCCAATATCCCGTACTCGATCATGTATCTGCGTATTGCAGCGGTGTCAGGGTGGAACTTGGCGATGATCTCGTTGAGTTGCTTCTCGGGGTACTTGGTATCGGGGGAGAGCTCGGAGGCGATGTGGCGCAGGACTGCGAGCTTCTTGTGAAGCTTTACGGGAATGCTGATGAGGGTGCCATCGGGGCGGAAGAACTGGTCAATCTGTTCA
>JAIXRD010000306.1 GCA_027485365.1 Cryomorphaceae bacterium
CCAAATTAGAGGCATCCGTGGTGACATTTGCTGCACTTTGTAGGCGTTCATCGAAGGCTTCTGTTGTATGTTCTGTTTTGTTTCTTGCCAACTCCATTTGAATATCATCTCGCTTCCAAACTAAGGTTATTAACGCTATAAGCCCCAATGCAAACACAACATTTAATCGCACCTTAAAAATCACTAAAGCAAGTACTATGATTGCACCAAAAACACTTAACCATGCCGCACGTGTATATGAAAAATACAAGCCTAACATAATAATCAAAAACAAGAGCCCTAAAATAAATGATAGCAATGGGGATTGTTTTTTCATTAGAAATAGCATGACAGGAAAGGGAACAACCAAGGCCACCGCCGCACCATAAATTGTATGGTCCTTGTAAAACGGGGACATTACCCAATGACTTTCTTTTTCACCAAAGCCATAACTCGCATGATTTAACAAGGTAAATAGTATAACCAGAACGGTACCAATCGTTAACAACCAAAAAAACCGAGAAATTGATTTTTCCTTGTATAACAAGACCGTACCAAAAAACAATACTGGAACGATGAACCATAACCGAGACAATACTGATTTAAAGGAAACGACGGGATGTGTACTGGTAATGCTGCAAATAATTAACCACGCCAAATAACCTACTAATATTAAAACAAGCGGGTGCCTAAAAAACTGAGGGTCTATTAATTTTGATTTCAATTGATAAAATGCAAATAGAAGCATCAATCCAAATAACAAGGGTTCTGTTGGAACAAAAAGTCCAAATTGATCCGTGTATTCTTCAATATTAATTGAAAGTGGGGCAAAAAAAACAATCGATTGAAATAGCAATTCAATGTGGTAAATTGCCGTGTAACAAACTGCTAGAATTATTGGAATGGAAAGAAGATAAAGCCAATCAACATAGAAGGCTAACCCCATAAGCAATCCAATAGCTGATCCAGCAATCGTTAATAAACCCGTATTTAACCTTAAGAGGCCCGAAGTTCCTTGTATTTCTCCCACAACAACAAAGAAAATAGACCTATGAAAAATGCCGCGACAGTAGATACTAAAATAATAACCGATCTTTTTGGTTTCTCTTTTTTATCCGCTTTAACCGCACGCTCTACAATAAACTTATGATTGAACTTGGTATTTGCATCAGACTCCGCTTGCTCATACGAGATATTAAAATCTTCTATTTTCACAATTTTTTCATTCCGCATATATTCCAGTCCGTCATACATCGCCCCATATTTCATATTGACATCGATCTTCTTTTTTAATTCAGCTCTGTCTTCCGGATTTTTAGAATCAACGTATGCTTGGAATAAATTTGAACGAACATCTAAGGCTATAACGCCTAAATCAGCCAAGCTATCTAACTTTCTTAAAATAGCATCTCTATCCCGTTTCATTTGAGCCAATTTACGCTCATTTACCTTAAAGGCTGGAACGGTGCGCTCTGCAATCATCTCATTCTTTACCGTATCAATCAAATCGACAATTTTATTTGCAATTTTAGCCGCTAAAGCCGGATTTTCATCAAGCACATCGATTCGAATAGAACCGAAGCGCGTGCGATTGAATGAAATATGATTGTTGTAGGCCTCATTCAATTTGAAATATTTATTCGCGCCATTGGCATTAATTTCGTAATGTTTCATAAGATCAAATTCGGTGACTACCTTATCTCGAATCCTAGAGCTTTGAAGAATTTGTACCAATTGTTCTGCCTGCTCTTCTTCACCGAAATCCATTGCTGCTGCTTTAGCATTTCGTTGCTCAGAGAAAGACACGCTACTTGTCGCTGCTGGAAAAACAACCGCAGTACTTAAATATAATGGGGTCATTAAAAAAGCAACAACTCCAGAAAACACTGCCGCGGCGAACGTAAATAACAGAAGTTTTTTTCGATTAATCCAAATAAACTGAATTAATCCCTCACTTGCATTTTTTAAGCCTTCTTGTTGATTATTCATGTATGAAAAATTGTGCTGCGAAGATACAGCTATTCAAAGACTTGTAAAAACGATAACCTATCAATATTATTGAGCTTCCTCTTTTAATTGCCAAATCTTTCGAAGGGACTTAAGATCAACTATTGAAAATAAAAAGGCAAAAACACAGACTATTAAAACATCCGCCAAGAATGTTTGAGGCATTGAAGAACCTAAATTAAGTGTCATTTTTATTGCAAACAAAGAAGATATGAAGGCAATAAAAGCCAGTAAGGATTTAACGCTAAAATAAATGTGTACCTTTTTTGCCGATATTATCACGAGTAAAAAAGACACCACCGCTTGCGTGATTAATGCAGCAATGGCACAGCCTACGGCCCCGTATAAAGGAATTAAAAATATATTAAAACATACGGAAATAATAACCCCAATTAAGGCCGAAAGATTTAAGGCTCGTAAAAACCCACCTGCCGTTAATAAGGTCCCGAAAATAAAATTGAAACTCATCGCCATGAAAGCAATCATTAAATAAACAAACACGGTAATTGACTGATCATCAACTTTATCTCCATAAATAAATTGGAGAAGAAAAGGCCCGTTATACATGGAAACAAACATAATCCCAATGGCCCCTCCAATTAAAAGCTTACCTGAAACTTGAACCAACTCACTTAATTCTTGGCTCCGCTGATGAATCATTCTACTAAATACAGGAAACAATAGACCAGCGAAAATCATCCCTAGCATATAAAAAGCATCTAACAAGCGATATCCCTGAGCATAAATTCCCGCTTGATAATTGCCGTCTTGAGCAATTTGCTTCAAGAGTACTACATCCGAACGGTTGTATAATAGCATTAAGAGTACTAACAAAGCAAAAGGAGCACTTCTTTTCAAAATATTGATTATATAAACAGCATCAAATACCGGGATTATGGATTTTATCTCATTTCGAATCAACCAACTTGCTAAAAGAAAGGTGACGAAATAACATGCCGTTTGTGCAAGCACAAAATTATTGATGGTTATACTTGGTATTGAAAACAATAGCCCTGACCCCATGATCATGATAAGTAAAGCTCGGTCCAATACTGAAATAAACGTATCTGTTTTAAATAAATGCAAACCGGCAAACAAACTTCTAATAAAGGCTATGGATTGAATTAAAAATTGATTTAACACAAGAAGGCTTAATAACATATACTGACTGGGAGCTATATTTATAAGCCAGGCAGTGCCAAAAACCGATATGGCGTAACATAAAAACAGGATGAGTCTTAAATAGAAAACTCGACTAACATGTTGATTTAATTGTGATTCATCTTGAGCAATATACCGCGTAGTAAAATTGTTAATGCCAAGATCAAGAAAAATATTAAAAACTAAGGTAAGTGTTAATAAGACAAAATATTGTCCATAGACTTCATTTCCCAATACACGTTGAACACCCGCATCAATAACTAGAACTGAAATGGGTTTTATCAAAAGGTTTAAAGAAAGAGACAGTGCTAAACTCGAAAAGAATCGCTTTTGCATGCCTCAAAGGTAGGTGTTATTTAATAATCAATTTAAAGCCGATGCCATGGATATTCATGATTTCAATATTCGGGTCCTCACTCAGAAGCTTTCTAAGTTTAGCGATATATACATCCATACTTCTCCCGTTAAAGTAATTATCATCTCCCCATATAGCTCTCAAGGTCGCTTGGCGATCAAGAACTTCATTGATATTTCGAACCAAAAGCGTTAACAGTGCATTTTCCTTCGTCGTTAATTTCTTTTCGCCATCTTTTGTATATAGAATACTTTTATTTGGATCGAAATCTAACGAACCGATGGATAATTTTTCGTCTTTAACCAAAGAATTATCTCCTGTCCTTCTCATTATTGCTTGTATTCTCGCAATCAGTTCTTCCATCGCGAAGGGCTTCGTAAGATAATCATCAGCACCCAACTCAAATCCTTTCAATTTATCATCCTTCATGCTTTTAGCCGTTAGGAATAAAATTGGTGTTTTTTTATCGGTAAGTCGGATTTCTTTAGCTACAGAAAACCCATCCTTCTCCGGCATCATAACATCCAAAATGATAAAATCTATAGCATTATTAAATGAGTGATAATAGGAAATTGCTTCTTCTCCATTTTTAACCCATTTTGTTTGGAATCCTTTAGAATTAAGATATGTGGATAATAAAGCCCCTAGGTTTTCATCGTCCTCCGCTAATAAAAAATGTTGTTTCATTGTTTTTATTTAAATATTAACTCAAATACCGTTCCTTTTCCTACTTCACTTTCTACATGAATCTTCCAACCATGGGCATCAGAAATTGCTTTAACGTAACTTAAACCTAATCCGAATCCCTTTACATTATGAATGTCCCCCGTCGGGACACGATATAAATTATCAAAAATTTTAGGTAAATACTCTTTAGGTATTCCAATTCCTTGGTCTTTAACGAACAAGTGAATGTTATTATTTTGGTAACTAATTAAAATATTAATTATGGGACTTTGTGGAGAATATTTACATGCGTTTTCTAATAAGTTTGCAATTAAATTCGTGAGGTGTAATTTATCCGCAATCAATTCAATGGGTTCTCCCTTTTGTTCGATCAAAATGGTAGGTCTATTCGTTTTTTTAAATGTCGCGATCTCAACTTGTTTTTGAATTATCTCATAGAGATTTACTACTTCCTTATTAAGCACTAAATCTCCTTTAGAGATTAATGCACTCTGAAGAATACCCTCTACCAAATTACCAAGACGCTTATTCTCTTCCTCTATCATTTTAATGTAAGGTGAAATTTCTTGGGTAGTTGGGTGCGACACTACATCTTTATCACTTAAGGCTTGGCAAGCCAATGAAATCGTAGAAATCGGTGTTTTAAATTCATGAGTCATGTTGGAAATAAAATTCGATTTGATCTCTGACACTTCCTTTTGTTCTTTTATCGTACGAATCAAAAAAAACAAGGTAGAAATCATCAAAAAGCCCAATAGACCAGTAATAATAAAATACGACTTCATTCCTTTTAGCAAAAAGGATCGTTCTTTTGGAAAATAAATGGTTAGATACAACTTTTCGTTGATTTTATCTGTTGGGAAGAGCACCGTAGAAAAGCCCTTTACACGCTGTTTTCTGGTAGTATAGGTCGCGTTTTGGCCATTAAACTTTAAGGGTGTGCCTTCTTCTAAGGCTATTGTAAATTGATAATTCGTTGGGAGATCTTGGCGTTTAAGTTCGGTTAATATAACAGAATCAAGTAATGCTAAATTCATGCGCTGTTGAGGCTTATTGTAAACGTTCTCTTTAAAGGCTTGAAGCATTAATTCATTCATGAATTTTGCTTTTTTAAAAATATGTTGCAAGAGTTTTTGATTAAGGTGAATTGTAATATTCTCAGATACTTGAGTATTACCGTTCTTGGAGGATGACACGAAATCTTGCAATTGACGAACATCCTTAATAAGCGTGGTTTGTTCTGTTCTGACGCCAGAAAGCGTATCACGAGTAGACCCTTTAATAACTAAATAGGGTTCTATTCTATTGTTAATGACGATACTGGTATCCTTAATGGATATTTGTTGGTTTGAAGCCAACATCCCTTCGAATTCACGTTCAATGATTTTTTTGTATTGAGCACTAAAATCCTGACGAATAATGGAGTTATACCGTTGATTATCTATTAGCTTTTCATGAATATAACCGATCTTCTCAACCGTACGAACCGCCTCATTATTAAAGCTGGTTTTTTTTTGACTATACAATTGAATTAATTGAAATAACTCATATATTCCAAGCACTCCCACTAAGACAATAGCAGATGTAGTCAGAAACTTAATACGTACTTTATTTATCACAACAAGGCACTAAGTTCTGCATGAAAAAAACAAATGTGAAGCCTGTTAACTTTTTTTAAGATTATCGCACCAATGTAACGTGCCCTGTGAACTGCATCATTTTGTCTACGTCTGGCATTTTTATGTTGATAAAATAAGTGTAAACCCCAGGTTGAGCATCTAATCCTTCTATTCCAAAAGAACCATCCCAACCTACTTCCAAATTATTAGTTTCAAAAACTACCTCACCCCAACGGTTGTAAATTAACATATTATAGTTATACGGATCGAAACCAACCGGAAAGAGTGGTTTAAACGTCGGATTAAATGGATCTCCGTCTGGCGTAAATGCATTTGGAATATAATACAACCCTCCAACTTGAGCCCCAATGGAAATTTGCGTACTATCTGCACAGCCAAATGCTGTGGAAACCGTTAATGAAACAGTGTATCCAGCCTGGGTTCCAATAAACATATGGGATGGAGAGAATTCTGTAGAAGATTCACCATCTCCAAAATTCCACACATAATTAATTCCTCCAATACTAGAATTAGTGAATTCAACTGATTGTGAGGATTCTGTAAACACCGCAACAGAAGATGAAAATTCAGCGGTTGGAAATCCCTCTGTACATACGGCTCCTAACATTGAGGCACTATCAACGCAACCATTTAAAGTTCCCACCACAAAAATTGAATAACACCCACCCCCAGTATATAGATTCTGAACCGATGGACCTGTACCTGAAAAATTATTTGTTGATGCCCATTGATATGTTGTTGCAGGATTTGGAGAGTCGATTGACATTGTCACATTAAGTGGAATACAGCCCCAAGTTGTGTCTAAACTGAAATCCATAAGGGGTAAGGGCTTGATGGTAACGATTCCATTGGCTAAATTGCTTAAACAATTATTAAGCACATATTGGGCTTGATATGTGGTTGATGCAAGTGGCGCAACGGTAATGGTATTTGTGGTTTCATTTGTAGGCGTCCACAAAAATGTACCGCCAGGTAAATTTGGCACGGCGGTTAAGGTTCCTGTTTCTCCATAACACATAGTCAACGGCGCGATAGACAATACAGGAACAGGATTTACAGTGACAGTCCCTGAGGCTTGAGCAGTACAGCCGGTTAAGGTGTAGGTAACAGAGTATGTGGTACCAGGTAATCCTGGATTAACGTTTATTGATTGTGTTGTTTGATTGTTAGACCATAAAAATGTGCCACCAGGTAAATCCGGAGTCGCTGTAAGCATGGTTGTGTCTCCATTACAAATTGTATCACTATTTACCGCAACAGTTGGAGTTGGGTTCACCGTTACAACCGCAGAATCCGTTGCTGAACAACCGTTCCATGTGTAAATGGCAGTGTATGTTGTTGTTTGCATTGGGTTAACCGTGATGGAATTAGTGTTTTGTCCTGTATTCCAAGCAATAACACCCCCGGCGGGTGACGTGGTTGCAACCAATGTTGTAGATTGCCCTGTACAAATCGTAGCGGGGTTCATTGAAATAGTTGGTGTTGGCGCAACCGTTGTTGTAATCGATGCGGTATTCGTGCACCCTTGAGCATTTGTAACTGTTACTGTAAATGTTCCTGCTGTGGTTATCCCAACCGATGCATTGGTTCCTAAACCGTTATCCCAAGAATACGTTCCGCCACCATTTGCGGTTACATTGATCACGGGTGCATTACAATCAATAATTGTTGTGCCCGTATTGTTTGTAATTGAAGCAACTGGGTTGGGATTGACAACAACTTGTGTAGTTGCTGTTACATTACCACAATTTGAGGTTATCGTACAAGAATAAGTACCCGATGCAGCAGCGGTTGGATTGGCAATCGTTGGGTTTTGCTGATTCGATGTAAAGCCATTTGGTCCAGTCCAAGCAAAGGTATAATTTCCATTTAAGGGAACTGCTGGAGTTGGATTAATTGAAAGATTCAATGGCGAACCCGCGCAAATTGGACCGTTGTTCGTAGCAACCGCCGTTGGAGCCGCGCAGCAGTTAATATACATCCAAATTCTACCAATGCTGAAATTCACCTCAGACCAAATATTAGCCATCGGTTGGCCTCCAGTTGGGCATGACTGCATACCACTTCTTCTTAACACCGTTGGAAGTCCATTGATCGTTGTATTGAAATTAGCTGGGCCATAGGTGTTTACACAGGCTCCTCTTACGCCATAAACACCTATAATTTGTCCTGCGGTTACAGGAATATTACATGGAATTATACCGTTGGGCTGATTTGTAGCACTAAATAATTGAGTGAAGGCATTCGTGGTGCCTGGAAATGCAGGAGGAGCAGCGGCAGTAAATCGTACTACTCGCACCGTTTGCAATCCATTCGATGCTGTTGTAGGCACCTCAATACCACAAATAGTGAAATTCGTAGGAGCGGTAAAATGATATCCGCGAATCATTGAGGTAAACGTTGAAACTTGATTACCAACACTAATTTGTGTTTGGGCTTTCATCCCAAAAACTAGTGCTAAAAATAATATTACCGAATAGAAATTTTTCATCTTTTTTATATGCCTGCAAATTAAGTTAATTTAACGTTAAGCTTAAAATTAGGTTGCTTATTATCTCAACAAATTAACATGACCCGTAACAATTGATTTTTCTTGAAGTCCGCCAATCAAGGTAAAACTAATTTTATAGGTGTATGTGCCTGAAGGGCAATCAAGTCCTTCTGTGCCATAGGAACCGTCCCAACCAACATTAATGTTCTTAGATTCGAACATGATTTC
>JAIXRD010000237.1 GCA_027485365.1 Cryomorphaceae bacterium
GCTGAAAGTATTGAAAACGGTGTGACAGGATATGTGGTTGAAAACGTTGCGCCAGCGGAGATTGCTGACGCAGTAGAACAGTATATGAATTCAAATGCTAAACCAATTTTTAGCGCGAATATCGCAAAACAAAACCAGGCAAATGGCTGGGAATCCTTCGCTAAAACACTAATGGATTTTATCCATACGATTTAAATTTCGTCCCGTTTATTGTACTAAACAATGAAGTCCGTATAAAAAGTTGATTTTAATGCGAGGAAATCCTATATTTGCACCCTTTAATTTACGATAATACTGCGACTCAATGAGAAATAAGGGATTTTTTTGGTTTTTAACCATTTTACTGACGGTAGTTTGTTTATATCAATTATCATTTACTTGGTATGCAACACGTGAAGAACGCAAAGCAGAAAAAGAAGCAGTTGCTCGTGTTAGCGAATTGAAAAAAGAAGCGTTTGCTCAAAAAGATTCCTTAAAGGGTATCGGTTTTTTACCAAACAATACAACTGTTAACTTTAATACACCTGAAGGTGAAGAGTTAGCGAAAGCAGCGTTTATCAATGAAATTCTTAAGGAAAGAGGTTCAAAGCCAATTTATCCCATTTTCGGCTCTACGTTCTCCGAAGTAAAAAAACGTTCCGCAGCTCTTGGGCTTGACTTGGTTGGTGGTATGAGTGTAACCATGGAGATTTCAACCGGAGATCTTTTGATGAGTCATGCACAAAGCCCGAATTCATTTAAGTTTCGTAAAATTTACAACGATGCCAACAGCAAGTATGAGAATGGTAAAGGTGATTTCCTTGATTTGTTTGTAGCTTCTGCAAAGAAAAATAAAATGAAACTTGGTCTTCTATTAAAAGGAGACGGAATTGGTGTGAACTCAACAGATGCTGAGGTAGAAAAGTATTTTAGAGACTTGTTAACTTCAGCCATGGATGGAGTAGAGCAAATCATGTATCGTAGGATTAATCAATTTGGGGTAGCTCAACCAAACATCCAAAAAGATTTATCTACCAACCGTCTTTACATCGAGCTTCCAGGAGTTCAAGACGAGAACACCGTAGCACAAAAATTAAAGTCTACTGCGAACTTAGAGTTTTTCGAAACCTACATGCCTTCTGAGTTGAATGCTGAGCTTACCGCTGCGGATGCCTTAAGTAAATCGCCGGAGCGTTTAGATAACAACACGGATACTACCGCAACAACGGATACTACCCAAACACTAGCAAATGCTACTCAAACATTAACAGGGGGCATGGACAAAGGTTTAATGAGCTATGTGCAACCGGTAGGACAATTCGCTATTGGATTTTCCTTAGCTAAAGACCGTGCAGCGGTAGATCAAATCCTACGAAGAGCAGACATTCAGCAAATTTTTGCAGCTAAGAACGTTAAATTCATGTGGGGTGCAGAACCGGATGAATTAAACAATAAAAAGAAACAAACTGGATATATGCTTTATGCGTGTAAAGTGCCTATCGATGGAAAGGCGCGCGTAAACGGACAGCATATTTCAAGCGCATCAACAGGTTACGATCAACGTGATGGGAAAATCACAGTAGATCTTGGAATGACTGCAGAAGGTACCGATGAGTGGGGTCAAATGACCACAGAAAACAAGGACCGAATTGTTGCAATTACCATGGATAATGTAGTGTATTCAGCGCCTACAGTAATTAATCCAATTACAAACGGAAACACACAAATTTCTGGTAGTTTCACCTTTGAAGAGGCTGAGTCATTATCTGGACTATTAAATGGTGGAGCATTGCCTGCGCCATGTTTGATTAAAGAACAAAACCGTGTAGGTCCAAGCATCGGAGCTGAAAACTCAAATGCCGGTTTAGTTTCCTTTGGATTTGCGTTCCTTGCCGTATTGTTATACATGTATTTCTATTATGGAAAATCGGGTATGGCTGCTAATATTGCGTTGTTTGCCAATGTAATATTCATCATGGGCTGTTTGGCATCCTTTGGTGCGGTACTTACCCTTGCAGGGATTGCCGGTATCATTTTGACCATTGGTACTGCGGTGGATGCGAACATTTTGATCTTTGAACGTATTCGTGAAGAGCAACGTGCAGGAAATGAAACATCAAAAGCAATTGAAATTGGTTTCAAAAAAGCCTTGCCTTCAATTATCGATGCGAACATGACCCACTTATTGGTTGCGGTGATTCTTAAGTATTTCGGAACAGGTGAAATTGAGTCCTTTGCGACTACCTTAATCGTAGGTATCTTCACTTCAGTATTCTCGGCCATCTTTATTTCTAGGTTGGTTATTACCTTCTGGATGGAACGAAATAAAGGGGTGTCTTTCGATACGAAGTTTTCAAAAGGATTATTCCAAAACTTTAACTTCAATTGGATTGGTGCACGTAAGTATTTTTACATCTTCTCTATTTCGGTTACGGTAATTGGGATGGTGAGCTTATTCACCCGTGGTCTTAAAGAAAGCGTGGAATTTACTGGTGGACGTACCTTCGCGGTGAAGTTTGATAAAAAAGCGGATATCGAGAAAATCCGTGCAGAGTTAAATAAAACGTTTATCGAGAATAAAGAAGTTTCTTCTATTGAGTTAAAAACTGTTTCTAATGAGTTTAATGTAGAGATTACAACAAACTACAAATTGAAAGAGGATGGGGCTACTGAGGAGGTAAAAGGTAAAATGCTCGATGCATTGAAGGAATTGGAGCCTTCTATGGGTAAGGCAGTTATTATGGGGCAACGAACAGTGAGTGCTTCGGTGTCTAGTGAGTTGTGGAACTCTTCGTTCATCTCGATGACCGTCGCCTTAATTGCCATCTTCTTGTATATCTTGTTCCGTTTTGGATATTGGCAGTATTCAGTTGGTGCTATTGTTGGCTTAATTCACGATGCATTCTTTGTAATATCTGTATTCTCTCTTTTGCACGGATGGCTTCCATTCAGCTTAGATGTGAATCAAGCATTTATTGCGGCCATATTGACGGTAATTGGATATTCGATGAACGATACGGTCATTGTATTCGATAGGATACGTGAAAACTTACGCTCCAGCGGAGATACGGATCATCATTATGAAATCATCAATCGATCCCTAAATACAACCCTGAGTCGAACGTTTAATACCTCCATGATTTTATTCATGGTTGTATTAATCATGTTTATTTTTGGTGGATCCTCTATCAAAGGATTCTTATTTGCATTGCTAGTTGGTGTAATTATCGGTACATACTCTTCATTGTGTGTGGCTACTCCAATTCTAATCGATTTCTCCAAGCGGTTGAAAGCATAACTTTTGACTGTTTTATATTAAAAACCATCCCTCGGGGTGGTTTTTTTTGTTTTATGAATGTCGTATGCTTTTTAAAGGGCAAATGTTCATAAATCATTGATTTTACATGTGTTTCGACTGCCTTTAACTCCTATTTTTGTTAGGATACACAAAACTATGGCAGAAAATCAATATACAGAAGATAACATTCGGTCCCTGGATTGGAAGGAGCACATCCGCTTGCGTCCCGGGATGTACATTGGTAAATTAGGCGATGGCGCAGCTGCCGATGATGGGATTTATATCCTTGTAAAAGAGGTGGTTGATAATTGCATCGATGAATTTGTCATGGGCAATGGCAAGCGTGTAGACATCAAAGTAAAGGATGGGAAAGTGTCAGTACGTGATTATGGCCGCGGAATTCCGCTAGGAAAAGTAGTTGAAGTGGTTTCAAAAATGAATACCGGAGGTAAATACGATTCCAAAGCCTTTAAGAAATCGGTTGGATTAAACGGGGTAGGAACCAAGGCAGTGAATGCACTGTCTTCTTATTTTAAAGTGTACTCCGTACGTGACGGTCAAATGAAGTCTGCGGAATTCACTATGGGTAATTTGGTTAGTGAGACAGAATTGGTCTCCACTACCGAGCAAAACGGAACCTATGTAGAGTTTATACCCGATGAGCAAGTCTTTAAGAAGTTCGCCTACAAGACGGCCTATCTGGAGAAAATGATGTGGAACTACTGCTACCTCGATCGAGGCTTAAGCATGTATTACAGTGGAGAGAAGTTCCAATCAAAAGATGGTCTGAAAGATTTGTTGGAAAACAATATGGATGGCGATCCCTTGTATCCGATTATTCACTTGGAAGATGAAGACATCGAAGTGGCGTTCACGCACGGAAGAACCTACGGGGAGGATTATTATTCGTTTGTGAATGGACAGCATACGACCCAAGGAGGAACACATCAAAGTGCGTTTCGGGAATCGGTAGCCAAAGTAATTCGTGATTTTTACAACAAGAACTACGAAGCCTCTGATATCCGTCAATCCATCGTTGCTGCAATTTCTGTTAAAGTGATTGAGCCTGTATTTGAGTCGCAAACTAAGACTAAATTAGGGTCTGTTGAGATTGAGCCTGGAGGTAAATCCATGCGCGCCTTTGTAAATGATTTCCTAAAAGATAAATTAGATAATTACTTACACCGTAATCCGGACGTCGCCGAAACGATTGAAAAGAAAATCAAGCAAGCGGAGCGCGAACGCAAAGAATTGGCAGGTATTCGGAAAATTGCGCGGGATCGTTCTAAAAAAGCAAGCTTACACAATAAAAAACTTCGGGATTGTAGAATCCATTTAACAGACCTTAAAGACAGTCGGAGAGAAGATACTACCTTGTTTATTACCGAGGGGGATTCTGCAAGTGGTTCCATTACCAAGTCAAGAGACGTGAATACCCAAGCAGTTTTTTCATTGCGTGGGAAACCCTTGAATGTATATGGCCTTACCAAAAAGGTGGTGTATGAAAACGAAGAGTTTAATTTGGTGCAAGCCGCTTTGGATATCGAGGATGATTTAGACAACCTTCGTTATAACCGCATTGTGATTGCAACCGATGCCGATGTCGATGGAATGCACATTCGAATGTTGTTGTTAACCTTTTTTTTGCAGTTCTTCCCAGACTTGGTGAAACGTAACCATGTCTATGTACTGCAAACGCCATTGTTTCGTGTGAGAAATAAAAAGAAAACCATTTATTGCTATTCCGATGAGGAACGAAGAAATGCAATTCTTGAGCTTGGAAAAGCGCCTGAAATCACTCGATTTAAAGGACTCGGTGAGATTTCACCAGATGAATTCATCCATTTTATCGGAGAGGACATCCGTTTAGAGCCGGTACTCTTAAGTAAAGAAGCGTCGATCGACTCAATTCTATCTTATTTCATGGGTAAGAATACCCAGGAACGACAAGATTTTATTATCGAGAATTTACGGGTAGAGAAAGATCAGGCAGCGGATGAAGGAAAAGAAAACACTGAATTAGAAGTCGCATAAGCATGGCAGAAGACGAAATAGAAGATATGACGCCGCAAGGTGAAGACCATAATCCCTTTGAAAATAAAAAGGTAGATGAGAAAATTGTCCCCGTAAGTGGACTCTATGAAAATTGGTTTTTAGATTATGCGAGCTATGTGATTTTAGAGCGCGCCGTTCCGTCTTTGCAAGATGGTTTAAAGCCCGTACAACGTCGAATTCTACACTCCATGCGCGAAATGGAGGATGGACGCTACAATAAAGTGGCTAACATCATTGGAAATACCATGAAATATCACCCCCATGGCGATGCATCGATTGGGGACGCCTTAGTGCAGTTAGGGCAAAAAGATTTGTTAATTGATTGTCAAGGGAACTGGGGTAACACCTTAACTGGAGATGGCGCTGCTGCGGCACGTTACATTGAAGCACGCTTATCCAAGTTTGCCCTGCATGTTGCGTTTAATCCAAAAACAACCACTTGGCTTTCTTCGTATGACGGCAGAAACAAAGAGCCTGAGAATTTACCAATGAAGTTCCCGCTTTTGCTAGCGCAAGGCGCAGAGGGGATCGCCGTGGGAATGGCATGTAAGTTTTTACCGCACAATTTCATCGAACTCATCGATAATTCAATATACCACCTGCGTGGAAAAAAGGTGGAAATCATGCCAGATTTCCCGAACGGAGGAATGGCAGACTTTACGAATTATAACGACGGGTTAAGAGGAGGAAGGGTTCGTGTTCGGGCAAAAATCAAGAAGGTTGATACCAAGACCTTAATTGTGCACGAAATTCCATACGGTACAACAACTACCTCGTTGATTGAATCCGTATTAAAAGCTAATGATAAAGGTAAGATTAAGATTAAAAAGATTGAGGATAATACTTCGTCAGAAGCCGAAATCATCATTCATTTGGCACCAGGTGTTTCACCAGATAAAACCATTGATGCCTTGTATGCATTCACAGATTGTGAGGTTTCAATTTCTCCGAATTCATCCATTATTGACGCCGATACACCTCGGTTCCTTGGGGTTTCCGAAATTCTAAAAATCAATACCGATCATACGGTTCGCCTGTTGAAGTTAGAACTAGAAATTCGACTGGATGAATTAGAGCGACAATGGCATTTTTCTACCCTAGAAAAGTTGTTCATTAACCACGAAATGTACATCGACTTTAAATTGTACAGCGACCGTGAAGCCTTGTATGTGTATTTATACGACCGCTTTAAACCGTTTAAGAAACAACTGATTCGAGAAATTGTAGATGAAGATTTACATAAACTAACGCAGATTCCGATGATTCGGATTACCCGATTCGATGGAGCAAAAGCAGATGAATCCTTATTGAAAATTGAGGAGGAAATGGAGCAGGTGAAACATCACCTCGCTAACTTAATCGACTTTGCGGTTGATTATTATAAAGACCTTAAAAAGCGTTTCGGTGAAGGTAAAGAGCGAAAAACAGAGATTAAGATCTTTGATACCATTAGCGCTACTAAGGTGATCATCGCCAATCGAAAATTGTATGTAGATATCGAAGAAGGATTTATTGGATACGGTTTACGTAAAAATGAACCGGTAAGTGATTGCTCCGAAATTGATGACATCATTTGCTTTTTCTCTTCCGGTAAAATGTTAATCACAAAGGTTTCCGATAAGAAATTTGTGGGTAAGGACTTAGTATATGCTAATGTCTGGAAAAAAGGAGATACACGAACGATTTATCACATGTTCTACCAAGATGGACTTGGCGGTTCAACCATGATGAAACGCTTCTATGTGAATTCAATTACCCGAGATACCGAATATGATTTAACGCGCGGCGCAAAAGGATCAAAAATGTTATATTTCTCCGTTCATCCGAACGGTGAGCGTGAGGTGGTGTCCGTGTTATTACGTCCAAGACCGCACTTAAAACGCCTTCGATTTGATGTGGATTTAGGGGAGTTATTGATCAAAGGAAGAAACTCCGCTGGGAATCGGGTGACCAAAGAAATCATTCAAAAGATCATCCAAAAAGAAGTGGGAGGTAGCACCTTAGCCGCAAGAAAAATTTGGTATGATGATGTAGTCGGTCGCTTGAACGATGAAGGAAGAGGTAGATTTCTTGGAGATTTCAAAGGCGACGACCGAATTCTTACCTTGTATAGAAACGGCGAATATCGCCTAAGTTCATTTGATCTTTCAAATCACTTTGATGAGGACATGGTTCATTTAGAAAAATGGAATCCGCACCGTCCAATCTCTTGCGTGTATTTTGATGCCGAAAAAGAAATCAACTTCGTGAAGCGCTTTACCTGTGAGGTGATGTCAGACAAACGAGTTTCGTTTATCAGTGAATCCGAAGGTTCCTACTTGCAAGTAGTTTCAACGGCATATCGTCCTGAAATTAGAGTGGTATTTAATAAGCAACTCAAGGAAACTAAAAATCTTCCTGACCAAGTGTTGAATTTAGCAGACTTAATCGATGTGAAAGGCATGAAGGCCCAAGGAAATCAAGTCACAAAAATGAAGGTCAAAGAGATTCTCCTTACCCATGAAATTGCAGAAGGCAAAGAACCATGGCCCGTTGAAGAGGTTCCCTTTGAAGTGGAAGGCAATATAGCTTCAGCGGAAGATACAGAAGAAGATGGAACAGACGGAAGCGTTGAGTGGGACTTCACCAAAAAAGAGGATGACGATCAGCCTACCTTGTTTGATTAGTTTCCGATAAACACCTTTTGAGTTTGCCCTCCTTCACGACCTACTAGGTATAATCCTTGGGGTAATGTAAGGCTGATTTTATTCAATCCAACTGTTGCTGTAGCGTTCATTATTCGAGTTCCTTGGATGTCATAAATACTGAAAATTCCTGGGATATTATTCTCAATTACTAAGGATTCGCCGTCGAACCACGTATTCCATTGCTCATCCAAGGCTGTTAAACCAGCCGGACCACCCAAATCAATTTTGGTAACATAACTTACTACGGTCTGACAGGAGTCGTCGTAGATTGCATAGTTAACCAAACCGCGTGTGATGTCATCGTATCCATCAAAAATTCCGTTTTCAATAATCGTTGAATCTTGGGAACAAAAACAATTCAAATTAACTTGATAATTCTTGTCTGTGAGGTTTTCAAGGTTGTGAACACTGTTATTACAAATGAGGTTGCTGTCGATGCTTGTAGTATTCGGATCATAACCCAATACCTGTACGCCAATCGAATTGTCCGTAATCGTGTTTTGACTTACCGTACTGGCATCACCAATCTTTACAGCAATGCTGTTATTGGTAAAGGTTGAGTTGGTAATCACACAGGTTGAACTCCCATCGATTCCGGTTCCATTCCCATCAAATACACATTGATTTACCGTAATGTTTGAAATTTCGGTCATTCCAAAGGTATTGTTGTAGAATTGAGAATTTTGGATTATGCCAGGCGAACCAATAATGTTATTTTGATTTCCGGAAAATAAGCAATTGTTCACATTGATGTTGTTTGACCAAGTAAATGAGCAAAAATTGTTTAAGAACTGGCAATTAGTAGCCGTTAAAGAACCGTATGAAATCTGTGCTGCTTGTCCAACGCCATTTGATTCAAAAATACAGTTGTTATATACAAGATCTGCGTTTAATTGCAACCCGTACTGGTTGGAACGGAAATAACATTCATTAAAAACATAACTCACGCCCGGTTGAGCGATGTCGTTATTAATACCATACCATGTATTATGCAATTCAAAATGATTCATCTGAACGGTTCCACCTTGACTGCCTTTAATCCGAATTCCTTCCCAATTATAGAAGCCTGTTGTGGTATCCGTACTTGTAAACACAATGGGTGCGTTACTCGTGCCGTTTGCAATTAAACTTCCTCGAACTTCTAAATAAATGAAATTCCCAGTATTAAAGGTGTTGTCAGCAGTGACAATTACTTCAACACCAGGTTCAATTGTTAGTGTTCTATTCGGAAAAACCACGATTGATCCTGTAACTAAATAGGGGCTACCGGCAATATTCCACGTCGTGTTGTTGTAAATGCCTCCAGAAACGGAAGTTTGCGCAACTAAAGCAGATGAGACAAGGATCGAAAAAATAAATAAGAGCGTTTTCATATGATTAAAGTTTAATGAGTTTGATATTCGAAGGAGATTGGTTAATCTGTTGTATAATATAGCATCCTTTTGAAAGGGTACTGACATCAAATACATTATTTCCAAGGGATTGGATTCGTATTTCTTTCCCTTGTAAATCGCTTACGACAAGATCCGAAATAACAACCTCCGCTTGAATATGAAGTTGATCAAGTACTGGATTTTCAATGCGGTAATTCATCTGAGGGATATCAATACCTGCCGTGTTGTTGAATTTTAATACGGTTGTTAATATGGTCGTACACGAAGAATCAAAAACTTGGTAGTTAATCAATCCTTTGGTGATGTCATCATAACCATCCAATAAGTACTGCTCGATCCCACTGGAATCCAAGTCGCAAAAACAGTTGCTCAATAAGGAGTAATTTACGTTGGTATTGTTGTCCACATTAAAATTGATGTTGCCACATATCTCGTTGTTTGTAATTATTGGGGCATTGGTTGAACTGCTGATATCTGAAATCCGAACTCCGCCCGTGTTGTTATTGATTTCATTGTTGGTGAGTGAAGTTAATACAGAAACATTAACCGCCAATTCGTTGTAATTGAAGGTGTTATTTTTGATTTCGCAGACATACGATCCTTGAATCCCAATGGTGTTATCTAAAAACGTACAGTTCTGAACCTTACCGTTATTGGGATTGCTAAGGGCTGCACCATTATTTTGAAAAATACAATTGTCTATGTACATAGAATCAAAAACACCTGCGGAAAATGTAAGACCCGTAATGTTTTCAATAAAAGAACTATTCGTCATTGTAAAGGCAGTGCTGTAGGCATTAATTGCAGTTTCGTTGTCCTTGAAAAAACAATTGTTGATCGTGAAAAAACTCCACCCGTACACTGCGGTTGTATTTCCTCTGAATTGACAATCATTCAATATGGTTTCATTACCTACTGTAACGGCTTGTCCACAATGAGAGAACCTACAGTTGGTGTATTGATATAAAGCAAGTGGCGCCTCATAGGCAAACGGAGTTGACGCATTCGAAATTCTAAAACGATCCGCAGTTAGCAATCCACCCTGAGAAGATGTACACACAAATCCTTGCCAGCCTATGTTGGTAGTATCCGTTGTGGTACGAACAGTTATAGGTAATTGATCGGTTCCAACCAAGTTTAAGGTGCCTCTGGTTTCAATGTATATATTCTGTGTATTGGCATTGTTGATTAGAATGGTTA
>JAIXRD010000098.1 GCA_027485365.1 Cryomorphaceae bacterium
AGGGTCTTTGGGAAGAAAGGTAATTGCCAATAAAAACATTAAAAAGGGACCCACAATCCATGTAATAAAAAGGGACGCAAATAACAAGCGCTTATTACTTAAGGTAGCGGGTACTTTCGCGAAATCCACCTTGGTTAAGGGTGGATACATCATTAAAATAAGCCCTATGGCCAAGGGAACATTCGTCGTACCGATGGCAACATTCGATAATAACCCTTCAACATTGGGTATAATATTCCCGAGGAGCACCCCCACTCCCATGGCTAAAAAAATCCAAAGGGTTAAAAAGCGGTCAAGAAATTTAAGACGTACATTCATCATCACAACAGGATTTAGGAATGGATAAGTTAATGGAATTAATCAGGGTGAGGATTGCATTTAAGTGCGCATCAGATAAACAATAGCACACGGAGGTGCCCGAAATTTGTCCTTTGATGATTCCCGCATTTTTCAATTCTTGTAGATGCCTCGAAATACTTGCTTGTGCTAAGGGAAGTTCGTCAACGATGTCCCCACAAATACACGTTCCTTTATCAATAAGGTATTGAACAATGGCCAAACGCGCTGGATGCCCTAAGGCTTTAAAGACCTCCGACAAGGTGAGTACACTTGGCGAATAAGAATCTATTTTTGTAACCCCCATGATTAATTATATATCGCAATATTACGATAAATAATCAAGACGCCTATATTTTTTCTATTTTTACCCATGATTATTTCCATAACCGGCTTAAGGCCAAAGTCTATTCTGCACAGCATCCCCTTTTGGTTTAGAGCAATCCCATCCTTTAATCAGGCCAAAAATGCGCCTGGAAATCAGTTTTGCGAGGTAAAACAAATACAAGGCATACAGCATACCTTAACCGCTTGGGATGACATGGGAACCTTGCGTGCATTTGTCGGCTCAGGACCTCATTTAAAGGCCGTAAAATCCTTTCGAAAGATTGCTACGGGAAGTACCTTTCATTATGAAAGCGATACCGTTCCATCGTGGGAGGAAGCGCGTCGCTTGTGGGAAGAACATTATAAGGAGTATTAAAAACGACTCGATGCGGCCCTTCGATTCGCACTAGACGAAGCGTACCCTGGGACCTTGCGCACCTGGGCCTTGCAACTATCCTTACTCTTTAATCACTTTAAACACACCTTGCTGGCCGTTAACACTAATTCGTAACGAATAAACACCAGCACTCAATGCTTGGGTATTTAGGGTTGTTTTACCCAATGCTTTGCCATTTTGTACTAAGCGACCGCGCGCATCAAGCAATTCAAATTGAAAGGCATTCGCGATATCAATGGTTAATGTGCCTTGCATTGGATTTGGATACACCGAAGCATTAATCGCCGATTCCCCTACTCCTGCCCCACATTGATCCACAATGATGTTTGCTGAAACCACTGTTTCACAAGTCCCGTCCGAAACTACACAACTGTATTGCGATGTGGCACCGGGCGTTACCGAAATACTTGCCGTATTTCCCAAGACAGATGGCCCATCATACCACGTGTAGGTGGTTCCTCCACCCGCAGTAATTGTTGCTGTTTCTCCAACACAAATGGTTGTTCCTGGTGTAATGGTGGCTATAAGTTCAGTGGAACCTGTAATCGCTCGGGTATAGGTTTGTTCACAGCCACTTCCCGAGGTTCGAATACGAGCCACATACGTTCCTGCAGGAAGATTACCAAAGGTTGGCGATGCTTGATAATTTACCCCATCGAGGCTATATTCATACGTTGGTGGAACACCACCCGTTTGGCTTGTAAATACAATGGTCCCGTTGTTTTGTCCGCAGGTTGTGTTTGTTTTTGTGCAGGTTGCTGCAGGTTTGGCATTCACCACCACAGGTAAATAGATTGCATCGGTACGACAAGAACCATCTGCAAACAAATAAATTCTTCGGTTAGCCACCTGATTAAACGCAAAGGTATTTGCCCCTGTATTATGGGTTGAAATAACGGTAGTAAAGGGGTCGTCGGTAATGTACCATAAATAGCTATTGGTATTGGTAGACCCCGAACCATTTACGGTAATTTGTCCTCCGGTGCAAATTGCAGATCCAGAAAATGTGAAATTTGCAACAGGATTCGGACCATTCGAGGTAAGAACATCCATCCAAAGGCTGGTCATAATTACCGGATTGATATCCGTTGTTGGATGCCAAGTCCCTGTGGTATTGGTTAAGCCCCCGTAATAACATTTCAAGGTGCTTAAACCACTGGCATTGGTTCCGTTCCGCTGATTAATATCAACACACATAAAGGTTACCGTATCTTGCGGAGAACCATAGAACAACTCAAAAGTCACCCAAAAGTTTCCAGTTACCGTAGGCGGATTCGTAAAATCAAATTCGTTGTAAAACCCTGCGTCCATATCGGCAATCAGTAAGGTATCTGTAACTAATATCGTCCCAGGATTTCCGGCATTGTCCTGCTGAATACGGATTTTCACTAGGCCATTCCCTGAGGAATTCACGGCCTTAATGATTGGCATGCGAAGCCTTCTCACTTGCGTTGAAGCTGGCGCAGTATATCGATCTGCATATTGATGAATCAAAGAGGTGTTTGTAGATGAAAAACGACCCGAACCCGGTAAGAATCCCCATCCGGTAGACCAATTATAATAGGAATAATCCTCAGTAACCGGGTTATAATTTCTTAGGGTATCACACGCTGTGCCTGGAGCAGCCCCTACGACTTGCACATGGGCGGTTTTCGTCTCGGTATCAGACCCGAAGGCATTGGTAGCGGTGAGCGAAACTGTGTAGGCACCAACGGCATTAAACACTGCACTTGGGTTTTGGATATTGCTATTCGTAGCACCTCCCCCAAAATTCCATGTCCAGGAGGTTGGGACGTTCGTGGACGCGTCAAAAAAGTTAACGGAGCTACCCACCGGAATAATGATGGGATTTGAAATATCTGCTGTAAAATCAGCCACCGGAGGTGTATTGGTAGGGTCACAACCCGGAGAAAGCAACAAGGACGCGCGAGCACCTGTAAGGGTGTTGAGCATGTAATTCGCTTGCGCCTGAGAGAACATTACGGTACAATTGCTGTAATCCATATAATTCTCATATTGCGTTTGCGTCGCACCACAAGTCATTTGATTACCAGAACATGACCCGGCGTAATTAAACGAGGGACCGATGGTGTTTGGCGTATCATTAAAACCATCATCTAAAGCGCAGCTACCCGAACCACCCCATGTATGATCAAGTCCCAAATAATGTCCGATTTCATGCGTAAAGACATTGTCGTTATTCATTCCTAGGTTATAATCCAAAACAATTCCATCAATGGCAGCACCAGGCAACATGTTGTTGGTTGGACGATAGGCATATCCTGCAGTTCCAGAATTCGCACCATTCGAAATATCGCATATCCAAACATTCAAGTACTTATTTCTGTCCCAAATCTGAGAACCTCCGGTAGCAGAAGCTTTCATCTTATTCTCTTCTCCGCCATTATGATTATAGTAATCTTCATTGGTTGAAACACGAATAACTCCTTGCTCCGCTAGAGGAACGCCTGCGGAATTCTTGGTGGCTAAACAAAAATTAATGTTTACATCGGCAGGAACGAATCCAAAATTAGTTCGCGCGTTGGCTGCATCTTGATTCATAAGTTGAAAATCTTCTTGAATGTCATTAAACACTTGCATAATGAGTGCATTCGACACATTCTCTGCCGGATTATTTGGATTGTGTACCACATGAAAAATAACCGAAATCGTATTAATCCCGGGTGTTTTTTCAGGTTTGTAGGGTTTCGTTTTTGCAGCCTCTTCTAGATAAGATTGATTGAACTCTGACCATTTCCCGATTTCCTCGTAATATTTCTTAGTCAATTCATGTGAGGCACAGGAATGTTGAT
Source organism: Cryomorphaceae bacterium (assembly GCA_027485365.1). Lineage (GTDB taxonomy): Bacteria > Bacteroidota > Bacteroidia > Flavobacteriales_D > Crocinitomicaceae > UBA952. The sequence goes on from JAIXRD010000098.1 coordinate 3,874, forward strand.
TCAATCCATGATTTCTTGGAGCCAAAGGCTTATCAACCTTTGGTGTAATTGCAGTAATCGTTGCTGATTTTTTGGTACTGTTTGGCAAAGAATTGACAGGGCCAGGTTGTACGTTTTGCGCATTGATTCCGATGAAAGCTAGGGCAAAAAACAAGGCCGAAAGGTAGATTTTTATCATGGTAGAAGGTGCTTTAGTTCTGTGAATTTACAAAATAAAACAAGTTAGTAATTAGATTCATTTAATTTTGTTTTGTTATAACTTAGCCACATGAAACAGAACATTGAGTGGATTAGAAATAATAAAACCAATAAATCTACCGCATTTTCAAGCGACGAGAAGAAAGCGTTAAACTTGGAAGGACTCCTTCCCTACAAACAGACCACACAAGCACTTCAAGAACAGCGCGTACTTCAAAATCTTGAACGAAAACCCAATGATATTGAACGCTACCTATATTTATCTGCCTTACAAGCTCGAAATGAACGCCTTTTCTATCGTGTAATTATCAATAACATTGAACGCCTACTCCCAATTATTTACACCCCAACCGTAGGTGAAGCCTGTAAAGCCTTTTCTCATGTTTACACGGAAGCCAAAGGATTTTACATTACCCCGGAAGACAAAGGCTACATCTTTAATATCCTAGGTAATTGGCCAGAGGAAAACATTAAAGTAATTGTTGTAACGGATGGTGAGCGAATTCTTGGTTTAGGTGACCTTGGAGCTAATGGCATGGGGATTCCCATTGGGAAACTTATTCTTTATGCGGCCTGTGGAGGAATAGATCCCTCTGCGTGCTTACCGGTAATGATTGATGTCGGCACGAACAATGAATCCTTAAGTAACGATCCGCTCTATTTAGGTCTTCCCACAACACGCATTGGTGGAAAAGAATACCTTGACTTAATGGATGAATTCATGGAGGCTGCAACTCAACGATTCCCAGGAGTTTTAGTTCAATTTGAAGATTTCTTGACACCGAATGCCTTCGCATTGCTGGATCGATATCAATTCAAGTATCGGTGTTTCAATGACGACATACAAGGAACCGCTGCGGTTGCTTTAGCTGGCCTTGTGTGTTCAACCCGAATTACAGAAATTCCACTTCAAGAAAACCTGTTTCTTTTCCTTGGGGGTGGCTCTGCCGCAACGGGAATTGCAGACTTGTTAGTCAAAGGTCTCATGCTAAATGGATTAACGGAGGAACAAGCCTATAATCAAATCGCCATGTGCGATATTAATGGCCTTATTGTTAGCGAACGAACGGACTTACAAGCTCATAACCTACCCTATGCGAAGAACCAAGCGGGAATGAGTTTTTTAGAAACAATCAAGCAATTTAAACCAACGGCATTGATTGGTGCAACGGGAGCCGGCGGTGCGTTTACGAAAGAAATCATTGAAGCGATGGCATCCATAAATAATCGTCCAGTGATATTTGCCCTTTCAAACCCAACGTCTAAAGCAGAATGTACCGCCGAACAAGCCTACACATGGAGCAAGGGAAAGTCCATTTTTGTTAGTGGAAGTCCGTTTCCAAATGTGACTTTTGAAGGAAAGACCTTTGATCCAGGACAAGGAAATAACGCGTACATTTTTCCAGGATTAGGTCTTGGCATAGTCGCGGCTAAGATTGAACACGTGAATGATGAGCTATTGATTACCGCCGCGCAAGCACTTGCTGAACTTGTGGAAGTAGCCGATTTAGCAAAGGGTTCACTTTACCCACCCATCAATGAAATTCGGGAGGTATCTGTTAACATCGCGAAAGCCGTAATGAAAAATGCAATCTGTCAGGGACTTACAGGAATTGAAGAATCGGAAATCGATGGGTTAATTCAGCAGGAGCTATACGATCCGACGTACTAGACTTTCAACTTCCCCATCCCGCCATCAACCGCAAGGACCTGTCCGGTCATCCAAGAACTATTTTCGTCGAGAAGAAACGTAATTGCATTCGCCAAATCAGACGGGTTACCCAATCTTTTGAGCGGATGGCGTTGTGCTCCGGCCTCTATTTTCTCTGGTGAATTGGTAAGCTTCTCTGCCATTGGAGTTATGGTAAGCGACGGCGCGACCACATTCACACGAATTTTTGGTGCCCATTCAGCAGCCAATGACCTGGCAAAGCCCTCCAAAGCTGCTTTCACAGACGCGACTGATGCATGAAATGGCATACCTGTAGTTGCTGCAACACTTGAAATCAGGACAACACTTGCCCCTTCATTTAGATTCGACTGATAGGTCTTCAAGACATTTACCGCACCCAATACATGGATATTAAAATCCGACTGGAAATCCTCCAATTTCAAGGACCTAAACGGCTTAAGATTAATAGATCCTGGGAAGTACACGATGCCATCAAAGCGTGTCTCTATAGCAGGCAAAGCGCTCAAATAGTCTGTTAGTTCATAATCCGAAACGGATTGATTCCTCGAAAGTTGAGTTACCTCATAACCTTTAGCAAGTAGTGCAGATTTTGTAGATTGTGCGATGGCCGATGAAGCACCGATAAGTAAGAAATGTTTCATTCCTTTTAAACACCAAAAACATATAGATGTTCATTAATGACCGTCAGAGACCACTACTTTTTCTTTCTTTTTATAACGAATGAGATATACGACAGGAAAGATGATAAGTACCATCAATCCCACCATAAAAAATCCATGATCATAACTCACCAAAGCCTGTTGCTTGAATAGCATGCCTTCAAGTGATTGATTGGCCAAGGCCTCGGCTTGATCCATAGAATAGCCACGTGCTAAGAAATTCTGTTTCATCATGGCAATTCGCTCAGCGGTTTGTTGCGAATAATCCGTTACATACCCCAGCATTGAGCCACGTACTTGGGCATTTTTTTGGGTTAAAAAGAGATTAATCAAGGCAATGCCCACCGCACCCCCTAATTGCCGCACTGCATTCGAAAGCCCAACGGCCTGACCAATATCTCTTGGATTTAATCCAGCCACAGACAGCGTAATGATTGGAGACATCATGCAAGCCATTCCGATACCGCGTAGAACGAATGGAAGGTAAAAATTCCCTTGAGAAGACGTTGGAGAGGAAAAGGACAACATCATCAAAAATACAACGGTAAGTCCTGCCCCGGTCCAAATGATAGCCTTTGGATTCACCCCATTACCTAGCATTTTACCTACCATGGGCATAGTGAATGCTGAGAATAAAGCTCCCGGAATCATAAATATACCGGTTTGCGTGGCGGTCCAACCCAGTGAAATCTGAACGAATAAGGGAAAAATAAACACGGAACCAAAGAGAATTAAACCCAAGAGGAAATTCAAGATACTACCCAACACTAGATTGTAATTCTTATAGAGCCTCAAATTTACAGCAGCATAGTCAATACTCAAGGACCGTTTAATCAACAGCACAAATCCCAAGATTGCTAGAAAAGTAAAGAACATGATTTCCGTACTGTCGAACCAATCTTTCGAATTCCCTTCTTCTAGGACGAATTGTAAGCTCCCTACGCCAATAATTAAAAACAAAATTCCCCAATAATCGATGCGCTTGGGTTTAATTGCCGAAGGATCATTGGTAACGAATGAATACGAAAGAAAAGCCGCTATAATTCCAATAGGCACATTCACAAAGAAAATCCAGTGCCAACTAAAATTATCTGTTATCAATCCACCAATCGTAGGTCCAAACGTTGGACCCATAATAATTCCCATACCAAAAATAGCATTGGCCATTCCGATTTTTTCCGGTGGAAAGGCCCCCATGATAATGGTTTGTGCATTCGAAAGTAATCCTCCTCCGCCTAATCCTTGAACAAATCGCCAAAACACCAAGGTCCATAAACTGGTAGACATGCCACACATGAAGGACGAAAAGGTGAAGATGATAACAGAAGTGGTGAAATATGCTTTTCTTCCAAAGTAATTGGAGAGCATCCCTGTCAGTGGAATAATTATAACATTAGAAATGCCATAGGCCGTTACCACCCATGTAATTTCTGTGGTGGTTGCTCCAATGCTACCCGAAATTTCACGCAGCGACACATTCACTACGGTTGCATCAATTAATTCAAGCAAGGCACACGTGATCGCGGTCAGTACCAAAATCACACGCGCAGCTCCTTGCGGATAGCTTAAGGCAGGGGCGGTAAGTTGACTCATCTTATTTTACCGAAACGGAAACAAATACACTTAATCCAGGCAACAATAAAGCACGTTCTTCGGCTGTCAATCCGGTAAGTTTAATTTTAACAGGCACGCGTTGAACAATTTTGACGAAATTACCCGTAGAATTATCGGGAGGCAATAAGGAGAACTTAGCGCCAGTTGCTCCGATATAAGAATCCACCTTACCTGTTATGCTCATCGATGGATAGGCATCAATTTTAACTGCAACTTTTTGATTCAATTTAATATGTTCGATTTGCGTTTCTTTGAAGTTGGCCGTTACCCACAAGGTGGTATTATCAATGGCTGAACAAACCGGAGTACCAACCGTAACAAATTGTCCTTGATCTACACTGCGCTTGGAAACAAGACCGTCACACGGTGCTTTAACAATCGTATACCCCAATAGCGTTTTCGCTAAAGATAACTCCGCACTCCGTTGCTTAACCAAGGCCTCAGCCAAGGCAATCAATGACTTTTGTCCAGTAGCTTGGGACTTCACACCTGCACTTTGAGCAGATGAAGCCTTGTATTGATTGGTTGCTGCTTTAAATTGCGATTCCGCTACAGCTAATTCAGCTTCAATGGCATCAAGTTCGGCCTTCGTAGCTGCCTTTGACGAATACATGTTTTTGATTCGTTTGTAGTCCTCCTTGATTTTATTCAATCGAGTTTTAGCTAAATCAATATTTTGAGCCGTTGTTTCGCTGGAAAGAAACGCAGCAGAAGCATTTAAGTCTCCGGCATCCGCATTATTCTTAACCGCTACTAAATTAGCCTTCGCATTTTCTAAGGCTGCCTCCGCTTGAAGCACACGCGCCTGAAACTCATCATCATTGATAATTAATAAAGTATCCCCTTTCTTCACCATGGTATTATCGGTAAACCGAACTTCCTTAACATATCCCGACACGCTGGTGCGTATGGGAATGATATCTGCATCAATCTGCGCGTTATCCGTAGTTTCAAATCCTTTGGATCGGATGTAAAAAAACACGCCGATAATCAAGGCTAATCCAAGTATGCTACCAACAATTAAAAGTCGTTTCCGTTTTCCTGTTTTTTTCGTTGAATCTTCCATCTTAAAAATTTATTAATCCCATTGTTATATTATAATTCGACCACGCATTTATTTTCTTTATTTCATGAATTTTCAAATTAAGACGTGCAGCCATTTCATCATTTAATTGAATCAGATATACGGTAGATGTGATTTTTCCATTGGCCAATTGAGCCGCGGATACCGCAGATATCTCCGCTTTTTTAGCTAAAATCAATGCATCTAATTTCATTAATTGATCTAAGGCACTGAGTTGAGAAGTATAGGTGGATAGTGAAATCTCAATGTTCTTGTTGAGTTGATCGCGTTGGATCTCCAACATCTTTTTATTTATATCAAATTTTCGCTGTTCTCTTCCTAAGCCATACAGCGTTGAGATATTCCAGCGAAGTGTAACATTTCCAGATCCAAAAAATCGCAGGTCTTGGTTAATGAAATTTGGTCCTGGACGACCGTAATTTCCAACCGCACCGACATACAATTTGGGCAAGGCTACGTTGGTGGCTAATTTATATCGCTCATCCAATAAGGACTCTTGCATGATTAGAAGTTTCGTCTCTGGTCGCATAATACTCATAACCATGGAATTCCCTCCAGCCGGCATTAAACTCAAGGTGGTTTGAGGTGTAATTTCTTTCCCTGTCATAAGCGACAATGAAGCACATAGACCTTTTAAATTCTCAGTTGCTTCAATAAAATTTTGTTGCGTTTTCAATAATTCCACTTCAATCTCATCCAAGTTAGTTTGTAACATTAATCCATTAGATACCGCAGCCGCTACACTGTTAGAACGCTGCATTAAATTATCCTTGAACAACTCAAGCATCGAGATATTTTCTTTTGCCAACAGCATGGCCATGTAGATTTGATTTACGCGGTCCGCTGTCTTATATAATTCCACCGTGTTTTTCTGAATTTCAATCTCCGTTGAAAGCGCTTCTAAGGTTTGTTGTCTTTTACCAATTCCACCGTCAAAAACTAGTTGCTCCATCGACAAAGATCCTAAATACGCATCATGCGGAAAGTTTGTGGTGAACCCAGGGATATTAAACTGAACGACCTCAGACTGATAAGTAGCCGAAGCATTCAGATTTAGTTTAGGCAACCATGCCTCGCGAATGGCCGAAACATTAATTGCTTGCTGCGTCTTGTACAACTCAGACTGCTTGTAGATAGGAAAATTACGTTTAGTCCATTGAATGCATGAATCCAACGAAATTGATGTTTCTTGAGCGAAAAAAACATTCATGCAAAACAGTAAAAAGAAATAGATTAAAAACTTCATTTACAATGGTTTAATTTTATTATTTATAAATTCATGTATGGATTCCTTTAACGCTAGATTACGATTTACGTCCCATTGTGCACCGTTCTTTGATGCTACCACCTTGAAAATTGGTCGAGCAACAAAGGGATAGGTACATAAGGAAACTAAGTTGACAAAAAACATCATGGCATCAACAGGTTGGATTTCCCCGCGCTGCATTCCTTGATTGAGCACCAAGATTAGCGAGGCTTTTTCCTTTTTATGTCGATTCACTTTTTCCTCGAATAAGGCTTGATTTAAACTCACTTCCTTAATTAGAAAGATTGCCATCTGCGGATATTCTGACAGAAAATCAATGAATCGGTCCGCATAGGAATGAACACGATCTATAATGGGTTGGGACTCATCCAACAATACTTCCATATTCTGAAAATAACGAGCAAGTGCATTTTCAAAAACCCGGTCAAATAGTTTTTCTTTGTTTCGAAAGTAATAATGTAACAAGGCCTTATTGATTCCAGCCCTGTCAGCTATTTGTTGCATTCTTGCACCATATAAGCCAAATTCCATGAAGACGGACTTCGCCGCTTCCAAGATAACTTCTTCCGTTTTCGAATCTTTTAACTTCATGGTTTAACCAAATGGTTAACAAAGGTAGCATATAATTAATTACTTGAGACACAAATACAATTTAAACGTCTAGAAACAACACGGATGTTAAGACTGTGTGAAATTAATTAGCAATTGTTGCACGTATTCTATTATTCGATTAATTTCGACTTCACCTAACCTACTATTATGAAAAATTCAAGTCTACACTTTTGTAAACTCCTTACACTTGTTTTCGCACTATTTTCGATTGTCTTGCATGGTTACAGTCAGTGTATATTACCGAATCCCACGGTAAATAATGCCAGTACTACATGTGGACAAACAGTTACATTGACTGCATCTGGGGGAATAAACTACAATTGGTATTCTAATGCTGCTGGGAACCAATTTGTTGGAAGCGGAGCAAGCTACATCACACCTGTATTAACTACCAATACAACGTATTATGTACAAGCTGTTTCGGGAGTGGCAAACAACTTATTGCAGTTTACAAATTGTTCCGCTACCGGTGAAACAGGTCCAACCTTAGCGCAAATGACTGCTGCATATGCTGGAACTAGTTTAGCTGGTCTAGTTACGTCAACTACACAAGGAATTCAAGAGTGGACTGTACCTTCTACAGGCACCTATACCATCACGGCAGCCGGTGCTAAGGGTGGCGATGCGAATAATGCAATTGGTGGAAGTGGCCGTTCAATAACCATCACTACCACATTAACACAAGGTCATGTTATTAAAATTTTAGTAGGCCAGCAAGGTGGAAACCTAAATTTCACTACAGGATGGGCCGGAGGCGGTGGCGGCGGAACG
>JAIXRD010000159.1 GCA_027485365.1 Cryomorphaceae bacterium
ACAGATTTTATGAAACCGGATCGAATCGTTATCGGAGCTTCTGATCAACGTGCCGTAAAGGCTATGGAATCCTTGTATAAACCTTTTGTTCGTCAAGGAAATCCTATCCTAGTTATGGGTGAGAAATCCGCTGAACTTACGAAGTATGCATCAAATGCGTTCTTAGCCACCAAAATCACGTTCATGAATGAGATTGCAAATTTTTGTGAGCGCGTAGGGGCTAATGTAGATGCAGTTCGCTTGGGGATGGGGGCCGATGAACGCATTGGAAAACGGTTTCTTTTTCCAGGAATGGGTTATGGAGGATCATGCTTTCCTAAAGATGTTCAAGCCTTGTATCACAGTGGAGCGATGGAAGGCTTTCAATTTCAACTATTAGATGCCGTAATGCGCGTGAATGACGAGCAAAAGACCATCTTACTACCGAAAATAAAAACGTATTTTCAGCAAGATCTTACCAAGAAGAAGCTTGCGATATGGGGTTTAAGTTTTAAGCCAGATACGGACGACATCCGAGAGGCTCCTGCCTTGTATTTGATACAAGCGCTTTTGGATGCCGGGGCATCCCTAACCGTGTATGATCCTGAAGCAATGGATAACGTAGCGACACAATTCGGCGATCGCTTACACTATGCACAAAATCCTTATCAAGCCTTGGAAACAATGGATGGGTTAATCATTTGTACAGAATGGTCCGTGTTTAGAAGCCCTGACTTTTCTGTTATGCGCAAGAGCATGAATCAACATGTGATTTTTGATGGCCGCAACATCTTTGAACCAGATGAAGTGCGGGCTGAAGGATTTGATTATTTTAGTATTGGAAGATGAAAACTAAACAACGAATACTGATTACCGGTGCAGCTGGATTTTTAGGCTCGCATTTGTGTGATCGCTTCATACGTGAAGGATTTCGTGTGATTGGAATGGATAATTTAATCACAGGGAGAATGGCGAATATTGAACATTTGCTGCCCTTAGCAGACTTTGAATTCTATCGCCAAGATGTCTCTAAATTTATTCATATCCCGGGTGAATTACATTACATTCTACATTTTGCGTCTCCAGCGAGCCCTATCGATTATTTAAAGATCCCTATTCAAACCTTGAAGGTTGGATCCCTAGGGGTTCACCATTGTCTGGGCTTGGCTAAAGAAAAAAATGCACGCATTCTGATCGCCTCTACCTCCGAAGTATACGGAGATCCCGAGGTTCATCCCCAAACTGAATCGTATTGGGGCAATGTGAATCCAGTTGGACCTAGAGGTGTATACGATGAAGCAAAGCGTTTTCAAGAAGCCATGACCATGGCGTATCATACCTTTCATGGACTTGACACCCGAATCGCCCGTATTTTCAATACCTATGGTCCAAGAATGAGATTAAATGACGGACGTGTTTTACCCGCATTCATTGGTCAAGCCTTACGAGGCGAGGACCTTACCGTCTTTGGTGATGGATCCCAAACACGTTCTTTTTGCTATGTGGATGATTTGGTTGAAGGCATTTATCGCTTGTTAATGAGTGACTATGCCCAGCCTGTGAATCTTGGGAATCCGGACGAGATTACCATTTTAGATTTTGCCGAAGAAATTGTCCAACTTACGAAAACCGATCAAAAAATCGTTTTTGAACCCTTGCCCGTTGACGACCCTAAACAACGTCGACCTGATATTTCACTGGCTACTTCCTTACTGGGTTGGAAACCAAAAGTAGGAAGGGCAGAAGGCTTGGCCTTAACGTATGAATATTTTAAAGGCTTGAGCTCTGAGGAGCTTTATGCGATGGAGCACAAGAATTTTGACGATTACATTCAAAAATGATGGATTATTTTGTACACGATACTGCCGTAGTTGATGCCGGTTGCCACATTGGTAAAGGGGTTAAAATCTGGCATTTCTCGCATATTATGCCCGATTCACATCTTGGTGAGGGGTGTAATATTGGGCAAAATGTTGTGGTTTCTCCTAGCGTTGTGCTTGGTAAAAATGTTAAAGTTCAAAATAATGTGTCTATCTACACCGGTGTTGTGTGCGAAGATGATGTGTTTCTGGGGCCTTCCATGGTATTTACCAATGTGATAAACCCACGAAGTCATGTGATTCGAAAAGATCAGTATGCACAAACGCTCGTAAGGAAGGGAGCGAGTATTGGAGCCAATGCCACGGTAGTATGTGGTAATGAAATTGGAATGTTTGCATTGATTGGCGCAGGAGCGGTAATAACAAAAGCCGTTAAACCATACGCCTTGATTGTTGGCAATCCAGGTCGCCAAATTGGTTGGGTGAGCGAATATGGACATCGCTTGCAGTTTGATGAAAACAACCGCGCTACCTGTCCAGAGACTAATCAGGTCTATGAGCTATTAAATGAACAAGTACAACGTATTTCATAATGAATAATAAGGAAAAAATAAAATTTGCCGTAGTCGGTTCCGGCCATATTGGTAAACGTCATGCAGAAATGATCCAGCGCGATGCAGAGGCCGAATTGGTTGCAATGTGTGATGTTCGATCAATGGAAGCGTGCGATACCACCGCGTATGCTGTTCCGCATCATAATACCATGGAGGAATTATTAAATTCAGGGTTGGATTTTGATGTCGTAAATATCTGTACCCCGAACGGATTACATGCAGAGCAGGCGATTGCTGCGTTAAAAGCAGGCAAACACGTAGTGGTTGAAAAACCCATGGGACTTACCAAAGAGAGTTGTGAACGTGTCATTTATACTGCTTTGCAAATGAATCGTCAGGTGTTTTGTGTCATGCAAAACAGGTATTCTCCGCCTTCAGAATGGATTAAATCGGTCGTAGAAGATGGGATATTGGGAGATATCTTTATGGTGCAAGTAAATTGTTACTGGAATCGCGATGAGCGCTATTACAAAAAAGGTGGATGGAAAGGTACGAGTGAATTGGACGGAGGTACCCTATTTACTCAGTTCTCACATTTTATAGATATTATGTATTGGCTCTTTGGAGATATAGAACAAATCCAAGGAAAGTTTGCCGATTTCAATCATAAGGATTCAACGGATTTTGAAGATTCGGGCTTTGTGAGTTTTAAGTTTTTAAATGGCGGAATGGGTTGTATAAATTATTCTACCGCGGTTGCTAATCAAAATTTAGAGAGTTCCTTAACGATTATTGGTAGTAAGGGAAGCGTGAAGATCGGCGGACAATACATGAATGAAGTTGAAGTTTGTAATGTAAAGGATTACGAGATGCCAACCTTAAATGAATCAAACCCCGCGAACGATTATGGAGCATACAAAGGATCCGCAGCGAATCATAATTATGTGATTGGTAATGTAATAGATACCTTGAAAGGTAGAACTTCTGCTACTACGAATGCCCTCGAAGGGTTAAAGGTGGTTGATATCATTGAACGAATTTATAAGGTAAGAGACGAACAGGCTATTATACAAGGAAATGACCATGAGTAATTTAAATATAGATCAGTTGCTAATCAAGCAAGATTCCCTTGCGGTAATTGGGTTAGGATATGTTGGCTTACCAATTGCCTTAGCCTTTGCGCGTAAACTAAAAGTGGTTGGATTCGATATCAATGCAGATCGTATTGCCTTAATGAATCGTGGCATCGACCCAAGCA
>JAIXRD010000139.1 GCA_027485365.1 Cryomorphaceae bacterium
CAAATTTGGGAAAATCAAGGTGTTTACTTCTTTATTAACCAGGGTGGAGAACGGAAACTTCTCTACCAAAAGATCGGAATTCAATGCAAAATTTGCTTGTATTTCTCCATCTACAATGAGGGTTGGATGTTCTGCATGTAGCACGCCTACGGCTTCTGCCATTTTCTCTGAATCCGGTCCTGGAGAAGATCCGAAATTCGAATAACTCAACAAAGCGATTTTTGGTTGCACCTTAAGTTTACGAATTGTTTTAGCCACATTAATCGTGATTTCCGCAATTTGACTAGCATTCGGATTCAGATTAACTGTGGTGTCTGCAAGGAACATTGGTCCACGTTTAGTATTGAGAATGTACATGCCTGCGGCCGTTTTTACATCCTTCTCAAGCCCAATAATTTGAAGTAAGGGTTTTAAGGTAGACCGATAGGAGCGGGTTAAACCGGTAATCATCGCATCGGCGAAGCCCATATCAACCATCATTGCACCAAAATGATTTCGTTCACGCATCAACTTTACTGCCTCAAATTCAGTTAATCCTTTTCGTTTCCTGCGTTGAAAGAACTCTTTTCCAAAAATATTACGACGCTCCTCTTCCGAATCCGCTTTTGGATCAATAATGGTAACCTCAGGAAGTTCAACGTTATATTCTTCCATCAATGCGAGAATGACATCTCTATCCCCAAGTAGAATTGGAAAAGCGACTCCTTCTTCATAAGATACTTGTGCAGCCTTTAAGATTTTCACATTATCTGCTTCAGCAAACACAACCTTCTTTGGATTGCTCTGAGCTTTAGCTGTAATATTTCGCATTAATTCGTTATCCAACCCTAGGCGAGCTTTTAATTCCGCCTCGTATTTCTGCCAATCTTTAATTGGATTCTTAGCTACACCGGAATCCATGGCTGCTTTGGCAACAGCAGGGGCAACAGAATAGATAAGTCGCGGATCCAAAGGTTTTGGGATAATTTGTTCTCGACCAAATGAAATGTTCTTCTCCCCGTAAGCTTCAATTACTTCCTCTGGAATTGTTTCCTTGGCCAATGCAGCGATAGCTTTAACCGCAGCCAATTTCATTTCTTCATTAATTGTTGTGGCTCGAACGTCGAGTGCCCCTCGGAAAATGAATGGGAAACCTAGGACATTATTTACTTGATTCGGATGGTCAGACCGTCCGGTAGCCATAATAATATCTTTACGAACGGATGTAGCATCTTTATAAGAAATTTCAGGGTCCGGATTCGCCAATGCAAATACTATGGGGTCCTTAGCCATTTTCTTGATCATTTCCTTGTTTACAAGGCCCCCACGAGAAAGCCCTAAAAACACGTCTGCCCCTTTAAATGCCTCCTCAAAAGAAACTTCCTTCTTGTGACTTGCAAAAAAGGTCTTCATATCATCTAAGTCGCTTCTAAATGCACCAATAAGTCCTTTAGAGTCGAACATATAAATATTGGAAACTTTAGCTCCTAAGGCTACATATAACTTAGCGCACGAAAGGGCTGATGCACCGGCACCAGAAATCACAATTTTAACGCGTTCTATCCTCTTTTTCGCTAATTCTAAAGCATTAAGCAAGGCCGCTGAAGAGATGATTGCCGTTCCGTGTTGATCATCATGCATGATCGGAATGTCTAATTCCTCCTTAAGTCGGCGCTCGATTTCGAATGCTTCGGGTGCTTTGATGTCCTCGAGGTTAATCCCTCCAAAGGTTGGAGCAATAGCCTTTACTGTTTGAATAAATAGTTCCGGATCTTTCGCATCAATCTCGATGTCAAACACGTCTATGTCTGCAAAAATCTTAAAGAGTAAGCCCTTACCTTCCATTACCGGTTTTGATGCCTCGGGGCCAATATCACCAAGTCCCAATACAGCGGTTCCATTAGAAATCACTGCTACTAGGTTGGATTTACTGGTGTATTTATACACATCATCTTTATTCTCTGCAATTTTTAAGCAGGGTTCTGCAACTCCTGGCGAATACGCCAAAGATAAATCGCGTTGAGAAGAATAGGGTTTTGTTGGAATTACTTCAATTTTCCCTGGTCTTCCCATGGCGTGGTAATCCAAGGCATCCTGCTTTCTAATTTTTGCCATAATTTGGTTTGGATTATAATCCTAATAGTATTTCAGCTGGATCTTTCGCTCCGAAAAGCATTTTTTCTGGCTTTTCTAGCATTTCTTTAACTTTTACTAAGAATCCAACAGATTCTTTACCGTCGATAATTCGATGGTCATAAGACAAGGCCACATACATGATTGGTCTAATTTCCACTTGGCCATTCACCGCCACTGGACGTTCAACGATGTTGTGCATTCCAAGAATCGCAGATTGCGGAGGATTAATGATTGGGGTTGACAACATAGAACCGAAAACACCACCGTTTGTGATGGTAAACGTACCACCGGTCATGTCTTCAGGAGTAATCTTACCGTCTCTGGCCTTGATTGCCAATCGTTTAATTTCGCGTTCAATATCCGCCAAGGACATTTGCTCTGCATTGCGAACTACGGGTACCATTAATCCTTTCGGTGAAGAAACAGCAATACCTACATCGGCATAGTCATGAAAAATCATTTCATTGCCATCAATTTGACCATTTACTGCGGGATAAAGTTTTAGTGCTTCAGTAACCGCTTTTGTAAAGAAGGACATAAATCCTAAATTGACTTCGTGGTGCTTTGCGAATGCATCTTTATATTTTGCGCGCAATTCCATAACCGGTTTCATGTCAATCTCATTGAAGGTAGTTAACATGGCTGTTTCATTCTTCACTGCCACCAATCGTTCGGCAATTTTACGACGCAGCATGGACATTTTCTCTCTGCGTGTATCTCTGGTGCCTCCCCAACCTGTGGAAGCATTTCCATCAAACCCAGCAGACAAGGCATTCATTACATCATTTTTTGTAATGCGCCCATCCTTACCGGTCGCTCTAATTTGAGCAGATTTAACGTTGTTTTCGTCCATTAATTTAGCGGCAGCAGGAGAAGGTGTTCCTGCGGCATACGACGCAACAGGGTTTGGATTTGGTACTACAACCTCCTCTTTTTTAGGTGCTGGAGCCGCAACGGAAGGGCTTGCCACTTCTTTGGCTGGCGCGCTACCGGCTGGTTTGGCAGCACTGGTATCAATTAAACATACCACTTGACCTACTTTGACCGTATCACCTTCTTGCGCTTTGAGTGTAATAACACCGCTTTGTTCAGCGGGTAATTCTAAGGTCGCTTTATCTGAATCTACCTCGGCAATGGCTTGATCTTTCTCTACATAATCTCCATCTGCCACTAACCATTGAGCGATTTCCACTTCTGATATTGATTCCCCTGGAGAGGGAACTTTCATTTCAAGTATTGCCATAATTTTATTTTTCAACCGTTAATTTAGCATAAGCAAAAAGCGAATCATATAAGTTCGCCAATCGTTTTTCATGCAACTTTTTAGAACCTTCCGCAGAGGCAGCACTTGCTCCTCTGTGAATTCCTATTAAATTCAATGCTCTTAAATTCATTGCCATGTAGGTCCAAGCCCCCATGTTTGCGGGTTCTTCTTGGGCCCACAAAATATTCGTAGGGTTATATTTCGTAATGATGTCCTTAATTTGATTTTCTGGTAATGGATACAATTGTTCTATCCGAACAAAGGCCATATTTTGAACTCCTAATTCGCGGGCCTTAACCTTCATTTCGTAATAGAATTTCCCGGAACATAAGACCACTGTATCAACTTGTTTCACATCCACCCCTGTATCATCCAATACTTCGCGGAAACTTCCTTTTTCCATTTCTTCCAAAGTGGAAGTAGCATCTGGATAACGCAATAACATTTTAGGAGAGAACACTACCAACGGTTTTCTGAAATCTCTTTTTAATTGACGTCTGATTACATGAAAATGGTTGGCTGGAGTGGAGGTATTTACAATTTGCATATTCAAATCGGCACATTGCTGTAAAAACCGTTCAAGTCTTGCACTGGAATGTTCGGCGCCTTGTCCTTCATATCCATGAGGAAGCAACATCATTAACCCAGATTGTGTAGCCCACTTATCTTCTCCTGCGGAGATAAATTGGTCTATCATAATTTGAGCACCATTGAAGAAATCTCCAAATTGCGCCTCCCAAATGGTTAAACCCGATGGGTGAGCTAACGAATATCCGTATTCAAAGCCAAGTACACCATATTCTGACAATAAGGAATTGTAGGCATAAAATTTAGCTTGATTTTCCGATAATAAATTGAGCGGTTCAATTTCCTCCTCAGTATCTTCGGTTTTAACCACTGCATGCCGATGCGAAAAGGTTCCGCGTTCAACATCTTGTCCGGATAGTCGAACACTATGACCTTCATTGAGAAGGGTTGCATAGGCTAACATTTCAGCGCTACCCCAATCAAGCTTATTGTTTTCAATTGCGGCAAGACGATCCTCATAGATCTTTGATATTTTTCTGAAATATTTTTTATCCGTTGGAAGCGTAGCTAACTTTATACCTAACTCGAGCAGGATCTTTTTTGCCACTCCGGTTTCAGGTG
Source organism: Cryomorphaceae bacterium (assembly GCA_027485365.1). Taxonomy (GTDB): domain Bacteria; phylum Bacteroidota; class Bacteroidia; order Flavobacteriales_D; family Crocinitomicaceae; genus UBA952. The sequence continues at coordinate 4,529 of JAIXRD010000139.1, forward strand.
ACTGTTTAAAATCAGCTGCAGTTCCATGTCTATACCCTTCCCAAGTAGCACTTAAGAAATCAAATACTTGAGCTTTGTCGTTCTTACGAGCTATTTCAAATTCAGATTCTAAAAATTGAATGTATTGTTCTTCAATATGTTTAGCGGTTTCTTCCGTTAACACACCCTCCGCTTCTAATTGTCGCTGATAAATCACTTTTGGATTTGGGTGCTTCATGATGATATCATACAGGGTTGGCTGGGTAAATTTAGGCTCATCCCCTTCGTTATGTCCGTATTTTCTATAACACAATAAATCGATAAAGATATCGCGCTTAAATTCTTGACGATAAGCAACCGCAATTTCCATGGCCTGAACTACCGCTTCTACATCATCTCCATTCACGTGAAATACAGGGGAAAGTGTAGTTTTTGCGACATCAGTACAATAGGTAGACGATCTACCATCCAAGTAATTGGTGGTAAAACCAACTTGATTATTGACGACAATGTGTACGGTTCCACCTACTCGATAGCCGTCTAATTGCGCCATTTGGATGGTTTCATATACAATTCCTTGTCCTGCAATCGCAGCATCACCGTGAATCAATACGGGACAAATTTTATCCTCGCTATGTAAAACATGATCAATTTTCGCACGAGCAATTCCTTCAACCACTGTATTTACCGCTTCTAAATGTGAAGGATTGGGTGATAGTGTAAGCCCAAGCTCCTGTCCATTATCCAAGGTAATGTGCGATGTAAATCCTTGGTGATATTTGACATCCCCGTCAAAATACATCTCAAACTCAAATTCTTTTCCTTCGAACTCTGAGAAAATATCGCTGGGCTTTTTATTGAATACATTCGCCAAAGTATTTAAGCGGCCTCGATGTGCCATTCCCATAACAAAATAGGAAATGCCCGCTTCGGATCCTTTATGAATCAAGGTGTCAAGGGCTGGGATTAATGCCTCACCCCCTTCAATTGAGAAACGTTTTTGACCAACGAACTTCTTGCCTAAAAATGCTTCAAAGGCTGATGCATGAGCGAGTTTTTCGTAAATCTTTAGTTTACGTGTTGCGTCGAGTTTAGGTCTATTCTTTAATTCAATTCTGTTTTTCAACCAAGCAATTCGCTCCGGGTCACGCATGTAAACGAACTCAATACCAATGGATTGACAATACGTCAACTCAAGGTGATCTATGATTTCTTTTAAAGTTACAGGTCCGAGTCCAACTTCTTCGCCCGCTTGAAAAACCACGGTTAAGTCAGTTTCAGCCAATCCGAAATTTGCGATTTCCAGGGTTGGTGAATACTTTCTACGCTCCCGAACCGGATTCGTTTTGGTAAATAAATGTCCACGTGTTCGATAGGCATTAATCAAATTTAGCACGTTAAACTCTTTCTGAAAATTCTCGGGAATACCTCCACCGGAGGCGAAATCAGTTTGTGCGAATTCAAAGCCCTCAAAGAACTTTTGCCAACTCAAATCAACATTGGTTGGATTTTGTTTGTATTGATTATAGAGATGCTCAATTGCATTTACATCAGCGTTCCCTACATATGAAATTTTATCCATCTTTTACTCCGGATTTATATCGTTCGCAAAGTTATCAAATTACAAGGAATTCCCCTACAAATCGGATTTATTTGTGGAATACTTAATTCCAAGCATTACTAAGGAAATAATCATTAATAATCCGCCAATTGGTGTTACAGGACCAAGAAAAGATAACTTGACATGGGTTATTTCTGCCAATACAAGCCCATAAATAGATCCTGAAAAGCAGCCTAGGCCGATTAAAAATAAGGTAATCCAACGCGCGAATTGCTTCTGATTAAAAGCGGGTTGGAATGAAATGATTAGTAATAACAGTGATCCGTAAAACTGATATTTGATTGCGGTCTCAAATGCCATTTGCCATTTCTCTATAACAATCTTTTTTAGTGCATGTGCGCCGAAGGCACCAAGCGCGATGGAACATGCGAAAAGAAACAATGCAATTAGTGTCAACTTTTTATTCATTATCGTGTTTTCTTCAAAAGTATATATCTTCGTTCACATATATTTCATCTTATGAGGCTGAATTTTTACGCTATTTTACTGTTAGCCATATTGAATTCCTGTGCATCCGAAGATGATAACCAATCAAATTCCGAAGACTACTACCAGTTCAAAGCCGTTGATCTAAGTGCACATGATTTGGACGCCACCTTATACATACCGGATGAAACGGCAGGAATTGGCGCGTCATTTCAAACTACCATAGAACACGAAGAAGACTTCAAATGGAAGGTGATGGCTGGTCCGAATTTCCAATTATTTATTGAGGATTGGGGAGATAATGCAAATAAATTAGCCGAGTTTAGAAAAGCCCTAAAAGATGATGATGTCTTCAAGGTAAGTATTATCTCTGACAAGAATAATTGTATTATTTACAAGCGTGAATTAATCAAACACATCAACGTTCCAAAATACAAGCATGTATCTTATCACATTTATAGTTTAACCAAACTTGGTGATTATTATTATGAGATTAAGAATAGAGCGGGCGGTGACAGTAAACCCGTAGTTGATCTCATGGAAAAGTCAGTAAAATCCTTTAAAATCAAACCCGAGTGATTTCAAGAGAAGCCGTATTAAATGCATTAGCAAACATTCCAGACCCAGAATCTAAACAAGACATTGTCAGTGCCAATTTGGTAGGGAATATTGAAATAGATAATGACCGTGTTTTTATTCAAGTGAACAGTATTAATCCCGCGTTGCATGCAAGAAAACGCATGGAAGAAGCCATTCGATTTCGATTAACAAAAGAATTAGGTGAGGATGTACGAATTGAATGCGAAGTAAAAGCAGTTACGGGCACTGAGCGGAAAGGTAGACGGAGCGTACTTCCAGAAGTCACTCATGTCGTAGCGATTGCCTCGGGAAAAGGAGGTGTGGGTAAATCTACGCTTACCGCCAATTTAGCCGCAGGATTAGCTCAGGCAGGATTCACGGTTGGATTAATTGATGCGGACATTTATGGTCCGAGTATGCCGACTATGTTCGACGTTGTTGGTCAACGCCCAACCATGGTGGAGGTAAACGGTAAATCAATGATTGAACCTGTAGTAAACTATAACGTTAAACTATTATCCATTGGTTTTTTTACGGATCAAGAAAATGCGGTTGTTTGGCGTGGACCAATGGCTTCTAAGGCCTTAACTCAAATGATTACCGAAGGGAATTGGGGGAAACTAGATTATTTACTGATTGATTTACCTCCTGGGACGGGAGACATTCATTTATCTTTATTACAAACCTTGCCATTAGATGGTGTGGTTATCATTAGTACACCACAAGAAGTGGCACTTGCTGATGCTCGTAGAGGAATCAACATG
>JAIXRD010000120.1 GCA_027485365.1 Cryomorphaceae bacterium
GTTTATTGCATTTATGAAAACGACACGGTTTCAAAGGAACTCTTTAACGTAAATTACATTGACAAAACCATTGCGTTTAACCCTAAGATTTCCGGCGTTGTTCAGGTTTTTTATTTACGAATAAATTTAAACTTAACCCCAACGAATCAATCTTACGATTCTATTGCCTTGGTTCCGAACATGTCCAACACGATGTTTTCAATCACCGATGAGAATCCATTAATAGAAGATCTTTTTGGTGGTAATGAGATCAATAAGCGGGGCAGTGTTTCTCGTGGAATAACCTTTGGAAATCGCCAAAGTCTCGGGATTAACTCAACGCTAAATCTGGAATTAAGCGGAAAACTATCAGAAGACCTGCACATTTTGGCTTCTGTCTCCGATACAAACCTTCCCATTCAACCCGACGGAAACACCACCAAACTGCAAGAATTCGACCAAGTTTTTATTCAGCTTTATACGGATAAATTCAAACTAACCGCAGGTGATTTCTGGATTAATCGTCCGGATGGGTACTTTCTTAACTATAAAAAAAGAGGACAAGGATTGACGATGACCAATACCTTCGATTTGAGTTCCAATAAACAACTAAAAACCCAGTCAAGTGTTGGTTTGTCAAAAGGAAAGTTTCAACGACAAATCATCCCGGGTGTAGAAAACAATCAAGGGCCTTACAGGCTTGTTGGTGCAGAGAACGAACCGTTCATTGTCGTGTTATCAGGAACTGAGCGCGTATTTATTGATGGCCGTCTATTACAGCGTGGACAAGAATTTGATTACACCATAGATTATAACAGCGCTGAACTTGTATTTACCTCCAGGAATCTTATCACCAAAGATGTTCGAATCGTGGTAGAATTCCAGTACGCAGATCAAGCATATACACGTGGATTAATTCAACAGCATCTTAGTTACCGCGTTAACAACACCACCAGTTGGGTGAATTACTATCAAGAACAAGACCTTAAAAACCAACCCCTCCAAATAAGTTTGAATGAAACCACCAAACAACTCATTGCAGCCGCTGGAGATAGTTTAAGCAATGCCTTCATCGGTACGATAGATTCTGTCGGCTTTCAGCCGAACCAAAACCTGTATCGTTTAGTTGACAGCTTAGGATATGACTCTGTTCTTGTTTTCTCTGTCCATCCGGACTCGGCCACATATCGGGCAACCTTTCTGTTGGTTGGAGCAAACAAAGGGAATTATGTGTTGGATAAAACTACTGCCTTTGGGCCTGTTTATAAATGGGTAAGCCCTCTTGGGGGACAACCTCAAGGGTCCTACATGCCCATACAACGGGTGAACTCACCCAAAAGAAAGCGGATGATAACGGCAGGAATTCAACAAAAATTAGGTGGAAAATGGGTGGTAGAAACAGAATTCTCCGCATCAGAAGAAGCAGTGAATTTATTTGCAAGCAAAGACCGGTCAAACGACTGGGGTTTGGGAAACCGAACTAAAATTATACGTCAAGGAAAAGTTGAACTTAATCATTGGAATCATTCAACCCTAGTAGAATCAGAATATTTAGGAAATAACTTCTCGTTTATTGAGCCTTATCGCGCAGTAGAGTTTGATCGAGATTGGAACATTAGAAATGCGAAGCTATCGGGTCCTCAATGGAATGGCAAATTATCCCACAAAATTCAACACGATAAGCTTGGTTTTTTAAGTGTTCAAGCACAGCACTTTACCGTTGGAAACGCGTTCAATGGTACGCGAATTTATTCAGATGGGGGCATCAAAAAGAAAGGGCTTTCGATTACATGGGACGGGAGCGCACTTAACAGTACGGGAGTAGTCAACACCCGATTTATACGACACCGCTTAGACGCCTCACAAACTATACATCGAATAAAAATCGGAATTAAAGATGATCAAGAATTTAATCTTCGTGATAAAATACTGGGCATGAACTCCTCTAGCTATGCGTTTTACGACATTCAAGGGTATCTTCAAAATGCAGACAGCAGTAAGGCCTTGGTAAAGTTTTTCTATAGAGAACGCCTAGATTGGAAGCCCGACAGCACGGGTTTTACTGCAGCGGCACGTGGAACAACCATAGGTGGAGAGGTTCAAGTTAAAGATAAAAAAGGAGGGGCGTATGGGTTCGTTATCGGCTTACGAAACCTAACTCCTTTAGATAGCAGCTTACTGAATATTACACCAGACCAATCAATCGTTGGGCGAATTAATGTTTCTAAACGCATACTAAAGGGAGCGCTCACTTTTGACACCTATTATGAAGTGGGGTCTGGGTTAGAACAAAAACGAAGTTTTATTTACCTAGAAGTTAATTCAGGGCAAGGCGTATATACGTGGATTGATTACAACAACGACGGGGTCAAGGATTTAAATGAATTTGAAACCGCCACATTCATAGATCAAGCAAATTACATTCGGATTTTCACGCCAAGCAATGCTTATCAAAAGACCTATTCAAATGAATACAATCAAAGTTTATTCTGGCGACCCGAGTTAATTTGGAATAAAAAAACGGGGGTGCTCAAGTTGCTTTCAACCGTTTCAAACCAACTTAGAATCCGCTCAACGAGGAAATTAAACACCTTAGCAGTTGACGATCTCTTAAATCCTCTAAACGCAGATGTTCTCGACAATGCGCTTATATCTTCAGCATATTCTGTAAGAAACTCACTATACCTATTTAGAACCTCCGCGAAGTTTAATGGCCATTACATCATTAATAAAAATCTAAATAAGTCGCTACTCGCAACAGGATTTGATGCGAAAGCAATTGAATTCAACGAGCTTATGCTGAGGTGGAATATTGTTCCTTCATTTTCTATAAAAACCGAGGGACAACAAGGAAATAAAACCTCTTCAGTAGATTACACGCAAGGCAGAAATTACCAGATACGCTATCAATTTGTCCGAATGGAATTATCATATCAACCATCCACGAACTACCGCATGGCTATTGACGCTAAATTATCTTCAAAAGCAAATCAACCAATTTATGGGGCAGAGAAAAGCAATTCAAAAGAATTAGGCCTTGAATTTAAGTACAATACAACGGAAAAAGGCAGCATACAAGGATCACTCAAATACCTTAATTTAACCTTTAACGGAAACCCGTCGTCTCCTGTTGCCTTTGAAATGCTTGAGGCCTTACGTCCCGGTTCAAATTATACCTGGTCCCTTAATTGGCAACGAAATGTTGGGAAAAACCTTCAATTAAATCTGGTATATTCAGGAAGAAAGCCCGCCGAAAACAAGGTTGTACACAACGGAGGAATGGAACTTCGTGCTTTTTTCTAATTTTGATTATGAAGGAAGATATACAAAACGCTGAGGACATTAATTTACTTGTTAATGACTTTTATGCCGAGGTAATGAAATCCGAGACCCTTCGTCCATTCTTTAGTGGGCTAAATTGGGAGGCGCATCTTCCAAAAATGAAAAAATTTTGGCGATTTATACTTTTAGATGAAGCGGGATATACTGAAAATGTAACAAACAAGCACCTTCACATGCACTTGACCAAAGCATTGTTTAATGAATGGGTATTGTTATTCCATCGAACGGTTGACCAACACTTTGAAGGACCGCGTGCTGAGCAGGCAAAAACCCGCGCTTACCTAATTGGTATAGGTATTCAGAGCAAGATGAATCTACTTAAAGATTAACTGAATCAGATCGTTACCGTTTGCGTAAATCATCAAGCCTAACAACAAGAAAAAGCCAATATATTGTGCGTACTCTAAGATTTTCTGAGGGGCTTCTTTTCCTGTAATCCATTCATAAAGTAAGAATACCACGTGACCTCCATCGAGCGCAGGGATTGGTAAAATATTCATAAATGCCAACGCAAACGATAAGAAAGCTGTGTTGAACCAAAATACCTTCCAGTCCCAAACAGGAGCAAACATGTCGCCTATTCGTGTGAATCCACCTACAGACGTTGCGCCTTTCTTAGTGAATACAAATTTAAATTGCGCTACATAATCCCTCAACAACTGCGTTCCACCAACCACGCCTTTCGACATACTTTCACCAAGGGTATAGTGAACCTTTGACAAAGCAAGCGTATCGGAAGTGAATTGGTTTTTAGAAGCAAATCCTATGGTTCCCTCTGGAGTTACCTTGCTATGAATCATGATGGAATCGCTTCCTCGAAGTACTAATACATCCGCCTTTTTATTGCGCTTGCCGTACAAGGACAATTGGATGTCGTCGAAATATTTTATTTCAGCGCCGTTAATTGAGATGATTTTGTCTCCATTTTTCATCCCTGCTTTTTCTGCAAATCCACCAGGGGTAACAGTCTCAGCACCTTCGGCAAGAACTCTAAACGAAGCAACGGACATCGCACCGTGTTGAAACAGTTCTTGATCAATGGTTGCTGGTAATTTACGAACAAGGGTTTTTCCATCTCGGGTGAGTGTCAGTATTGTTTTATTGCGCAACAGAAGCCCTTTATTAATATCGTCAAAGGAAGTTACTTCCTCTCCATTAACCTTTGTAATCACATCACCAGATCGCACATCGTACTTGGCTAGATACGGATGTATTGCCATCCCTTGATTTAGTTTTGAAGTTGTCAAGGTCGCGCCTCCCCAATACCATGCAATGGCACCATATATAATAAACCCTGCAATTAAATTGACGGTTACCCCGCCAATCATTATAATAAGTCGCTGCCACGGTTTTTTGGTTCTAAATTCATAGGGTTTAGCCGGCTGTGCCATTTGCTCTTTATCCATCGACTCATCAATCATTCCAGCAATTTTTACGTACCCTCCAAGTGGTAACCACCCAATTCCCCACTCTGTTTTATCACTCCCGTCTTCCCAATCTTTTGGGGTTTCTTTAGTAAACCAGGCATATCGCTTTTTACCATTCACTTTTCTATACCGGAACAGTGAAAACCAGGGATTAAAAAACAAATAAAATTTTTCAACTTTAGTTTTAAATAATCGCGCTGGGATAAAATGACCGAATTCATGTATTGTAACTAAAAACGCAAGGGAGGCAATCAATTGGGCTGCCTTAATTAATATTTCTTGAATATCCATGTATAAAGTATATGACACAAAGATAACAAGGAATAATGGGTTCAAGGTGTTAATGTTTGTAAACGCCATTCTTTTTGACCTCATTCCATTAAAATTGATGGATTGTTTTAAGAACTGCATCCGTTTCCTTAATTTCGTTGACGAACAAAAACTCATGTCAAACAGCATCGTCATAATTCCAACATACAATGAGCGTGAAAACGTTCAATTAATGACGGACGCCGTATTGGCGCTGGAAGAGCCCTTTGATATTTTATTTGTAGATGACAATTCTCCCGATGGAACAGCGGAAATTATAGCATCAATTATATCGGCTCACCCTGGTCGTGTACACGTGATTAATCGCCCTGGAAAATTAGGGTTGGGGACGGCATACATAACGGGATTTAAATGGGCATTAGCGAAAGAATATGCATTTATTTTTGAAATGGATTGTGATTTTTCACACGATCCTGCGGATTTAATTCGTCTTAAAAAAGCGTGTGTTGATGGAGTAGAACTGGCCATTGGCTCTCGATATTGTAAGGGCGGGAAGATAGAAAACTGGCCTTTCAGCAGGTGGTTATTATCTTATTTTGCCAATCTTTATGTACGGTTGGTCTTGTGGATTGGGGTGCATGACTCTACCGCTGGATTTAAATGCTACACAAGAAAAGCCCTAAGTTATATCAACCTAGACATTATTCACTTCAAAGGGTACGCATTTCAAATATGCATGAAATATGCTGTACGAAAACATCGCTTGAAAATCACCGAAGTACCCATAACGTTTAAAGACCGTCTTTATGGGGAATCCAAAATGAGTACCGGAATTTTTAAAGAGGCCTTAATCGGTGTCTGGAAAATGAGAACCATGAAATTATGAGTCGGATAATTCTAAGAAATGCACAAATTGTTAACGAAGGCAGCAGGTATTTTGCCGATTTAAGCATTCGAGGCGAAATCATAGAAGCAATAGACGGTCAAATTGACCTCCCATATGATCAGGAAATTGATTTAAACGGAAACCTGTTGATTCCCGGATGCATTGACGATCAAGTACACTTCAGGGAACCTGGTCTTACCCACAAGGCGGATATTTTTTCCGAATCCCGTGCGGCAGTTGCCGGAGGAATCACCTCGTTCATGGAAATGCCAAACACAGTTCCTAATGCATTGACACAGGCCCTTTTGGAGGACAAGTATGCCATTGCAGCGGAAAAATCGATTGGGAATTATTCCTTTTTCATGGGCGTTTCAAACGATAATTATGATGAGGTGATGCGCACTAATTCAGAAAATGTGTGTGGAATTAAAATCTTTATGGGATCTTCCACGGGCAATATGTTGGTGGATAATTACAACACCCTAGAACACGTGTTTGCAAATGCTCCAACGCTAATTGCGACGCATTGCGAAGATGAAACCACCATAAAGAATAACCTTGCCAGAGCAAAAGAAACGTTTGGATTGGATATACCGATTGAAATGCATCCCCTTATTCGCAGTGAAGAAGCGTGTTACTTATCCTCATCTTTTGCGGTTGAACTCGCAAAAAAAACCGGTGCGAGGCTGCATGTATTGCATATTTCAACGGCAAAAGAAACGGGTCTTTTCTCTAACACCCTGCCCTTAAAAGAGAAGAAAATCACCGCAGAAGCTTGTGTTCATCATTTATGGTTTAGTGATGAAGATTATGCAACGAAAGGCAATCTAATTAAATGGAATCCTGCTGTAAAAACCAGTGTGGATCGAGAAATGATATGGAATGCTGTCCTTGATAATCGAATCGATGTAATTGCAACGGATCATGCACCACACACCTTGGAAGAAAAGGGACAGAACTACCTCAACGCTCCCTCGGGTGGTCCATTAGTTCAACATGCATTGCTTGCTATGCTTGAAAAATCCATTCAAGGAGTGATTTCCATAGAGCGTATTGTAGAAAAAATGGCCCATGCACCTGCTGATTTATTTCGCATTAATAACCGTGGCTATATCAAAGAAGGGTACTATGCTGATTTAGTGGAAATTAATTCGGAGCATAAAACGCTAGTGAATAAAAACAATGTGTTGTATAAATGTGGTTGGTCGCCATTTGAAGGAGTCACGTTTAACCATGAAGTAAGCCGGACCTTTGTTAATGGTCGTTTAGTATATGAGGGCGGTAAAATTATTGAAGGAAGTAACGGAAAACGCCTTTTGTTTAATCGATTATGAGACTTGCTGTAAGTGTATTTTGCTTTTTCATTTTATTCGCTTGTCAATCGACAAACCCTCAAAACCAAGTGATTGAGGAGGATAAAATGATCGAAATCATGGCTGATGTTTATGTATTAGAAATGCATTATCAAAAAAAATACGGTGCACCTGTACAGTATAAAAAACCCTTGGACCGGGCATTAAAAACGCTATTTACATCACACGGAATAAGCCGTGATTCTTATGAGAGAAGTTTTACATATTACGCATCAAAACACGAGCAGTTTATCCACATGAACGAGGAAGTTATTCAACGATATAATGCCGAGTTACTCGAAAAATAGATCCTGATCTTCTTGCATTTTCAGCTGTTCAAGATGTTGAACTATACTAACGATTAACCGTTGTTTTTGTTCGCCTTCATCCGCCTGCTTCTTTACATATTCCTTTAATATCAGCTCTGATTCAAGCAATTGTTGCTCTTGAAAAGGTCCCTCCATATTCTCAATTAATGTCAAACACTCTAAGGTCCCTAGATAATCCAATTGCACGGCCAACTCAACAAAGCGCTCTAATTCAGCACTAAAATCCAATCGTGTGTTCCAAAGAATATTTACAATTTGAGCACGAACCTTGTTGAATTCTGGCATAGTAAGCAGGGAAATCCACGCTTCCTTTGCTCCTTTAATGGTAATGGAAGACAGCAATTCATAAAGTGCTTTCTTATGCGGTAATTCGGTATGTGTTAAATAGCACCTAAATAGTTCAGGCAATTGCGTGGTTTTGCCTTTTTCCTCTATTAATTCCACCCCGTTTAATACCGTTTCTAAATCGGTAGATTGAAGCATTTCTAGTGGGGTAAGTTTACGCGTTGACATAGGGCTCGATTAAATTTGTTAATTGAATAAAAGCATCTACGGTGAGTTGCTCGGGACGTCGTGAATCAAACTCTTCCGTTAAGGTTACGTTCGGAAAAACGGCCCGGATTGAGTTTCGTAAGGTTTTACGACGTTGGTTAAAGGCTGCTTTTACTACTTTAACAAAAAGCTTCTCATCACATCCTAATACGGTTCGATTGTTTCTTACACAGCGAATTACGCCAGATTTTACTTTTGGTGGGGGATAAAATGATCCTGGTTCTACGGTAAATAAATAACTTACCTCATAGTACGCTTGCATCAATACACTTAATATGCCGTACTCTTTACTTCCCGGGGGCTCCGCAATTCGTCGTGCAACCTCTTTTTGAAACATCCCAAGAATTATCGGAATTTGATGGGTTGATTCAAGGCATTTAAATAAAATTTGAGAAGAAATATTATACGGAAAATTCCCTACAACACAGAACTGATCTTCTTGAAAGTATTCGCCAAAGTTTGCTTCTAAGAAATCTTGACTATATACCTTATTGAATTCAGGATGTGCCTTTTTTAGATAAAGGATGGATTCTAAATCTACTTCGAATGCACAAAAATCAAGGTCGGTACGTTGTAAAAAAAAATCTGTAATAGCCCCCTTGCCAGGACCAATCTCAACCACTTTCATAGGTGTTTCAAAAACAGGTAAAGCCTCTACGATTTTCTCACATATGGCCGTATTAATTAAAAAATGCTGACCTAGGTGCTTTTTTGCTTTAACATTCATGGGTTAAGTTCCAAGATTAAATCCATTGTGGTTCTAAAGGCCACGAATTTGCCTTCGTAGCGTGCAGAATGTTCCATCTGTAAGGCTGAAGCGTGGGTAGAAAGATATTGTTCAAAATCCTGTTTACTGAGAGCCCAATAAAGAACCGAAAACGTACATTCGCCGGCTTCGTTACCATGTACTTTGGAAAGCACGCACTTAGTAAAGCACTTGGTTTGAAGGACAGATGGAATATGAACGTTTTGCATCCATTGAACCCAATCGGTTTCAATGGATGGATCAATACTAACGGTTACATTATAGAGCATAATTAAGGATTCTGTTTAAAACATTGATATGGATTGGTAAAGGTGAACTCTTCTCCCCAATCTCCTCGAAATACTACGGCAAAGGATAAGCCTCCGCTAAAGGTATACACCTGCTGAATTGCTTGGTCGAAATTATAGTCCCACACATTAAAGGGTATTTTATTCGAACCAGAAAACTGTTTCCCCGGTAAAAAAAGGACTTGGGATCCTTTTGTAAGTTGGTAGGTTTGTGTGGCCCCTGATCGAATTAGCGTACTATACACAGGTGATCCCGTAAGCTCATTAAAGGCTATTATTAGCAAATCATAGGCCGAGGAATTCTTACACTTTATGGTAGATTTTCCGTTGAACTCAGCGAGTGAAGTCGTACCCTCCAAGGTGTTATCGGTGGTGCTATCCCCAAGCGGTTTTGGATTATAGTAATGATCATTTAATCCATTCGTTAACGAAGTATACAGAGCTTCTGCCATTTTATTTACAAACGCTTGCCTGATTTGATAATTAACCCCACTGGAACTGGAACTTAACAAAACGGTGGATCTAATCGGTTTTCCACTTCTTAAGGTGGTATCAATGTAAATGCGTTCCCTTGGTGTGAAATAAGTTAATGATGAATTCGGCGTTACGGCTAATACCGCTTCTTCGACTGAAAACACCCAATTAAAAAGAAAAAAGCATGAAAGGATACCTACTGCGCCTAGCGCTAGTCGAACTATTAAAGGCCTGCTTATTTTAAGCTTCTTCGGTTCTTTTTTTTGAATGTTTAACTGCCCCTTCTGAAACCCATTCCACGCCTCATTAACGGACTGTTTTACCGCCTCAGGTAATTCTATTGATTTTAACTTAGACAGGATAAATCCAGCGGAAGAAGCCGAGCAATGCGTATTCTGAATCAAGCGAAGGGATTGTTCTACAAATTGAATTCGCAAGACTTCCCATTCTTTCGGGAACATGCTGTAAGCTGATATTTTTTCTGGGGCGAGAAATGCATGAATTGCTTGATTAAATGAATCAGGAGAGGTTACATTTAAAGAAAATTCAAGGTCGTTTTGCCGCGTTACTTGACTAGAAATGAACGGCAGGGTTGTTTTAACTGCGGCTGCATCCACCACACAAAAATAGCTCATGTAATCTGTTAATGCGCCCCAAAAGTCATCTTCCCGCGGTTCGAATGCCGGTAAAAAATGTGCGGTATAGCTTTTAAAATCAGGCAACAATGCATTTTTAAGAAGCATCGACGAATCTTTAAACGGGGTGGTAACATTGCCTTGTAAAAAAGACAACA
>JAIXRD010000293.1 GCA_027485365.1 Cryomorphaceae bacterium
GGTGTTTATGATTAAGGCCTCTGCCTCTTCTAACATCGGATTTCCTCCAAGTGAAGACGCTTCAGTTACCTCCCCAGTCGTTTGTGAATATACACTTGTTGCGCTTGAAAAGATGATATAACTTGGGGATAACGTAGCAATTAACCCTTTAATTATTGTATTATAATTAGCTACCGGAGGTATACAAAGAATGAGTGTTTTGTTCGGTTCAGAATTAATTTTGGAATGTTCTATTTGCAAATAGTCGAGCTTAATGAGCGAAATATGTTGCGCATTAAAAAATGCAGATTGTTCATCACTTCGACTGAGTACAGTAACGTGATTATGGTTGATCTTTAATGCGAGTGCGAGTGGACGTCCTAGCCATCCAGCTCCTGCGACAACAATTTCTTTTTGCATACATGGGTTAAAACAAAAAGAATCCAATTCGGTTGCTTAATTCTAATAGATTTTTGGAACATTTAAGATTGCTTGTCGTAATTTTGTAATCTAAAATTGACATTATGTATGACGTGGTAATTATTGGTTCAGGGCCCGGAGGATATGTTGCTGCAATCCGTTGCGCGCAATTAGGATTGAAAACAGCCATCATTGAAAAGTATAATACACTTGGTGGGACTTGTTTAAACGTTGGATGCATTCCTTCCAAAGCATTATTAGATTCTTCTGAACATTTTTATAACGCGACACATCATTTTGCTGAGCACGGCATTGAAGTAAATGGAGTTAAAGCAAATTTCACTCAAATGATTCAACGAAAAAATGAGGTGGTTTCGCAAACTTGTTCAGGCGTTAAGTACTTAATGGATAAAAATAAAATTGAAGTATTTCAAGGAATCGGTTCGTTCGTAAATTCAACTACTGTTTCCGTAACTTCCTCAGAGGGAGTTAAAGAACTTCAAACGAAACATGTAATTATTGCCACAGGATCCAAACCTAATTTTTTCCCAAGTATGGTTCCTGACAAAAAACGTATTATTACCTCAACAGAAGCATTATCCTTATCTGAGATCCCAAAGAAATTAATCGTTATTGGAGGGGGTGTAATTGGCTTGGAATTAGGATCAGTTTATGCGCGACTTGGTTCGGAGGTAGAAGTGATCGAAAATTCATCTACTTTATTAGGGATGATGGATGCGTCAATTGGAAAGGAACTCGCAAAAATCCTTAAGAAAGAAGGATTGAAGTTTCATTTTGATCACCAGGTTCAAGGGGTTGTAAATACCGGAGATAAAACCACAGTGACCGCCACCGATAAAAAAGGAAATACCGTTACACTCGAATCGGATTATTGCTTGGTTGCTGTAGGTAGAAAAGCCTTCACAGACGGTTTAGGTCTTGACAAGCTTGGAATTACGCCGAATAATAGAGGACAAATTGAGGTTAATGATCGCCTTCAAACTATTGTCCCGAATGTTTATGCGATTGGAGATGTGATTAAAGGCATGATGCTAGCTCATAAAGCGGAAGAGGAGGGTGTTTTTGTTGCAGAATGCATTGCTGGTCAAAAACCACACATAAACTATAATTTAATTCCAGGAGTAATTTACACTTGGCCTGAGGTTGCATCTGTTGGAAAAACAGAAGAAGAATTAAAAGCTGCAGGAATTGAAGTAAATGTTGGGAATTTCCCAATCAAGGCACTTGGACGAGCTCGAGCGTCTATGGATACCAGTGGGTTTATTAAAGTGATTTCGGATAAAACCACCGATGAGGTGTTGGGGGTTCATATGATTTCGGCTCGAGCAGCCGATTTGATCATGGAAGCTGCCGTGGCTATGGAGTATCGTGCATCAGCAGAGGATATTGCCAGAATTTGCCACCCGCACCCTACGTATTCTGAAGCATTAAAAGAAGCGGCTTTAGGCGCTACTGGAAACAGGGCCTTACACGTTTAATTAGGATTCCCAATAATTCCTTTAACCTCCTCGGTAGAAACACTTGGGGGCATAATTCCGGCATTAATCTTTCGCACAACTAATTGTGCAAGTTGTGTGGCTTGTGTTTCTAATTGAAATCCTTTATTTTCAGGAATTGCCGGGATATTTGGTTGATGAATCACCACTTTTCCTGCGGATAATATGTCATAACCCCAAGTCCCATCAGAATTTTGAAAGGTGGCATACAGAATTTGTTCTGTGGGTTTTGTTATTTCAGAATCATCTGATTTTTGTCTCTTATTATCCGAAGAACCACAATTAACCAAGGCTAGAATTCCAATAAATATTAACGTTTTATAAACGAGCGACATATTGTTGTGTTTTGTATCCTTAACTTAATAATATACGTCCCAATTGGAAGATTTTCTATGGAAATACCTTCAACGCTTGAAGCTTCTCCCTTTAACATCACCATCCCTGTTGCGGAATAGATAATAAACGAGGCCGGTTTTGTTATTCCCCCCACCTTGATCCATGATTCGCTTGGGTTAGGATATAGCGTTAATGATATTTCATCTTCTTGTAACTCAGCAATTCCATTATAGGTGAAAACGTCCCCAATTTGACTGGGACAACCTACATGGTTAATACTATTAGAAACCCCAGTAAATATAACAGACTCCACATTGGAGTCCGCATTAGAAGACGGTCCGCCAAGCGTGCAATATTGTCCGTTAATATGCATAGCTCCGACAAACAAGCAAATTGATAAACAGAGTTTTTTCATAAAAACCAACGCATTATTTATAGGTAAACTAACAAAAAATTAATGTGATTCCACTTGCGAGCATAGAATTCTTGTAACCTTCTATGTGTTTGCTTCGTTAACCATTCCCACAACAACAAACAGATGCAATTCAAAGCTAAATTTATTAAAGTACTCAAGTGGTCATTGGGAATTATTGTGGGGCTTGTGATTTTAATTTCATCCTTGCTCTATATTTTTCAAGATAAAATTTGCAACCTCGTACTAAGCGAACTGGGAAAAGAATTTCGAGAACCGGTGTATTTTTCGACGGTTGATTTAACTTTTTGGAGTACGTTTCCAAACCTTTCGATCAACGTACATGACGTTAAAGTACATGATGCATTCAAAACCAATAAATCCAAAAAGCTCTTATTACAGTCTGACCGCATTCGGCTAGTCTTTAACCCGATTGATCTGTGGAGAGAAAACTATCACATTAAAGTAATAGAAATAGGGGCAGGTGAATTGAATGTGCGCACAGCCAAAAACGGCGATGTAAATTACTTGATTTTAAATACCTCCGCAGAAAAAGAGGAATCGAAATATGATGTTAAAATATCTTCTGTTAGCACAAAAGATTTTCAAGTGAATTACCTAAACAGTAAATCCCATCAATATTACACTACGAAATTATCTGACATGTTGTTCTCTGGTGATTTCAATCAAGATGCATTCAAGTTAAATGCACGGGGTAATATGTTGATTAATCGCCTACAATCCGGAAAAGTTGCATTGCTACAAAACAAACCGGTTAGCATGGATTTATTAATGAATGTAAATACCAAAGAAGGAACATTTTCACTTCCTAAAACAAGCTTTAAACTCGCTAGAATTCCGTTTACTGTATCGGGGAATTATGGGGTTGACAGCATGCGATTTGAGGTTAAAGCGGAAGAATTAACCTTGACAGATTTAGTTAATAACCTTTCGCTAGATGATGCTGAAAAAGAACTAAGCCGTTACAAAGGATCCGGCAGCGTGGGGTTCGATTTATCTATTTATGGCAGCACGCAGAATCAATCTGCACCGAACATTGCTTGTAACTTTAACATAGCGAATGGTCACTTAATTGAGCCTGTTAAGCACACTCAAATTAAAAACTTAAGAATGAAGGGGTCATTCAGCAGTGATGGTAATCCTGTAAATGACCACTTGATTATGGAACATCTTGCGTTTGAAACTCCAGTAGGACCGTTCAACGGTGCGTTGGATATATTAAACTTTAATATACCTAAAGTTACCGGAAAAGCCAAGGGTACGATTGATTTGAGTATTGCGAATCGAATACTTAAAAACGAACTCATTCATCGCATGGATGGGATTGCAAAAATCAACTCAGAGTTCTCCCTTGTTGTTAATGACCAGGTAGACGTTAAAAAAATGAACGGAGATATTAGCCTATACAACGTTTGGTTCAAGGCCCGTAACGATCATAGAACCTTTGAGGACATCAACGGGAAATTCACACTCAAAGGAAGTAATTTAACGATCGAGGGCGCTACCTTAGCGATTAACCGCAGTGATCTTCAAATGAATGGCACTTTTGAGAACGTGTTTAATTACGTGGCCAATTCAGGGGATTTAGCGGTAAATTGTTCCGTAAGTAGTCACCAAATAATAGTTGAAGATCTAGGGAAAACCACAAAAGCAGAGAAAAAGGAATCTAAAGGAAAATCGTTTGTACTACCTAACAACATTAATGGCCGTATCAATTTAAATGCGCGGAGTATTACATATGAAAACCATACGTTTGAGCAAGTTTCCGGTCCTGTGGTAATCAATGGAAGGACCCTTTCCTTCCCCTCCTTAAATGTTAGAAATGCTGGGGCAGATATAGTTGGAGCAATGGAAATACAGGAACTTA
>JAIXRD010000050.1 GCA_027485365.1 Cryomorphaceae bacterium
TGTCCGCAATCTTCATTTCCGGATAAACCATCGGGCGCATTGTGGTACATTGAACGCTGTATCGAATCAACATAAACCTGCGTTTTCCAAGGGGTTGCAGAATAGTTGTACATATATGCCATGTGATGTGATGGCTCATTTCCGTGTGCATATTGTCCGATTAATCCGGTGATATCGGCTTGTTCTCTGCCTGACAAACTGCTCGAGGTACTGAATAATTGATCTAGCCACGCAGACAGCGCTTTTTTTCCGCCAATTAAATTGGTTAAAAGGTAGGGTTGCTGTGGCGCGTAGAGTGAATATTGCCAACTGTTGGCCTCTGTATAATTGAAATTTACCTCCGTTGGATTAAATGGGTATACCCATTGTGCACCACGTCGAGCCCGCATAAACTTGCTATTTGGGTCGAAATGATTGATAAAATTCAAACCAAGTCGATCGTGGTTTGCAGCGATTTCCGTTTTACCTAAGCCGCGTGCCATTTGAGCTATACACCAATGGTCGTAGGCATATTCAAGTGCCTTAGAAACCGATTCCGATTCCCAATCGGATGAAATCAAACCGTAATCCCGAAAAAGCGTTTTCCCGTATTCATTGATGTTCGAAGTGAAAACCATGGCATTTAATGCTTCATCGGCGGGAAAGTTATTTATTCCTTTGACATAGGCATCTGCAATAACGGATGCGCTGTGAAACCCAATCATACATTCTGTTTCGTTCGCGGCTAACTCCCATACTGGAAGGTCTTTTCCTTCATTGAATTGACGTAAAAAAGTTTTTATAAAGGCATTGGTTCGTTTTTGATCAATGATCGTAAACAAGGGGTGCGTAGCGCGATAGGTGTCCCACAAAGAAAATACCGTATATTGAGGAACTTTCTGATCAATCGTGTGAATTTGAAAGTCTCGTCCACGGTATCTACCATCCACGTCAGAAAAGATATTCGGCGCCATCATCGTGTGGTAAAGCGCCGTGTAAAAGATGGTTTTTTGAGTAAGATTATTCGATTCCACTTGAATTTTAGATAACTCGATTTGCCAAGAATTTTTAGCATTAGTAGTCAATTTTTCAAAACCTAAACCATCGGTTTCATGAAGTAGATTTTTTCTCGCACCTTCTTCGTCCACTGCCGAGATACCCACGCGTAATTCAATTTGAGTTACTTTTTTATCAAAGTGAAGAACCAGTCGATGTTGTCCCTCTGCTGTAATTTCTTCTGCCTTGGTAAAAGGGATAGAGGAATTGAGTGCAAAATAAAAATACTGAAGTTTCGCCCAACCTTCGGATTTACGATATCCGCTAATCTCTTGGTTGCCATTGACGGTAAAACCCGCATCAAGTACTTTATCGCGATAATCTAAATCCAATACGATGTAGCGCTTTCCTTTTCCTTTAAATGTGTATTTATGAATCCCTGTGCGTTGGGTTGCTGTTAAGCTTACATCTATATTTCCATCAATTAAGTGTACCTCGTATTGTCCTGGTGTAGCCCTTTCGTTTTTATGATTGAATCTTGAGCCATAGCTTGCTTTGGATAGATAGGATGGAAGATAGGAAGGAACCGCCGGATAGTTACCACAAACCGGAGTCACCAATAAATCCGCATAATCAGGAACGCCTGTTCCGCTTAAATGGGTATGACTAAACCCATGAATGATGGAGTCTGAATAGTGATAGCCACCGCAACCATCCCAACCTTCCATGCGGGTGTCCGGACTCAATTGAACCATCCCAAACGGAACCGTTGCACCTGGAAAGGTGTGCCCATGTCCGCCTGTTCCAATAAAGGGATTGACATAGCTGAGTAAGTTCGGGTCAACATTTCGAAGGGGATTAATTAAGGAATGCGCACGATCACTCGCTTTCTTTAACTCATTAACTTGTGCGCCAAGTAGAATCGGAATGAAAATTAGAAAACCTAATAGCTTGTTTTTCATAGGGTAAGGTCTGAATACTTATTTTTTTTCTTTAAGAAATAATCAATTACAATGTTTCCTTTATAACGACCCAGCGTCGCATTTTTTTTGTTTGTACGTTGCGAAATTAATCGAGGTAAAGACGTGTAGAATGCTAGATGTGCTTTTAGCACTTGGTATAGCAATGAAGGCTTTCCTTTGAGTAAAAACTGAACTGCGGCCAGCCCATCCCAAAGCATTCGAATAAAAATTTTACCCTGCCAAAAGCCCGTTTCATTTTTAGCCAACATGTACAGGTTGTTGCGAAAATTCAGGAATACTTTGGTCTTTGATTCATAGGAAAGGGTTCCGCCGCCTAAGTGATAAACTGTACTGCTTGGTTCAACCCATATTTGGTGTCCTTGATGTTGTAAGCGCCAACATAAATCGATTTCTTCCATGTGGGCAAAAAACCTACCATCGAATCCATTTACTTCATGAAATAGGGAAGACTTAATAAGTAAACAGGCGCCACTGGCCCAAAATACAGGCATGGCCTCATTGTATTGTCCGTGATCTGTTTCGCATTCATCAAAAATTCGACCTCGACAAAAAGGAAAACCTCTTTTGTCTAAAAAACCTCCGCTGGCACCGGCATGCTCAAATCGTGTTTTGTTTACGTGGCTTAATATCTTGGGTTGAACTGCTGCAATGTTTGGCGTTGCGATGCGCGAAAGGAGCGGGGAGAGGTATCCAGGAGAAACTTCTACGTCCGAATTTAACAAGAGGTAATGTTCGTACTTTCCTTTAATTCGTTCTAATCCATCATTATACCCTTGAGCGAATCCTACATTTTTCTTTAATTGTATGAGTTGAACAGTAGGGAATTTAAGGCTAATGTAATTAATCGAATCATCCAAGGATCCGTTGTCTATCACAATGACATCATGACCGTCACTGCATTCAACTACTGAGGGCAAATAGGTCTCAAGGTGCTTCTTTCCGTTATAATTGAGAATTACAATTGCAAGCGTTTTCATGACTAATACTGTCGGAAAAGGTCGTTACTGTTTTGTCCCCAATGACGCTCGTTAAACAGGTTGGGGTCGTCTACTGTTCCGTTTATCGTGTTGCGTTTTGAAAGGATCTGCGACCAGCCTGGATTCTTTACTTCACCTACTAAATCACTGTGCAATAAGCGATAAGCGTTATTGGTGAGGTCAGGGTTGTAAAAGATAAACCGTCGGTTGCTGAATTTACCTATTTTGTTGTAAAACCAAATTTCGTATGGATATTCCGAAGGTGAATCTTCGCGAGCATTTACAGAACTTGGTGCGCCATATTGCAAGTACACACGGCCTCGATCGGTTTCATATCCCGGTTGAAAATTAGTTTTATAAAGCCCTTGAACGTATTGGACTTGTTGTTTGTACTTAAGCCAAGCATAGGCTGCATCGCCGGGAGAAGTTGAATTCCAAAACGCTTGAAAGTATTTGCGTATCGTTCCAAAGTCTTTAGATTTTAATAAGTTTCTAATGTTCTTATTTTCTGATGTCTTTACAATTGGCAGGAGACTCCCCAAGTAAAAATGTAAACTATCATCGGGTAATGATTGCTGGAAATTGGGGTCTAGAATCGTGTTTGCGTAATTAATGGTATCATCTAAGGTGATGTTTCCGCGTTCAAAAAAATACTCAGAGGAATACAAAATACTATCTTTTTCATTGGTAAGGGAAACGGAATAGGCGTAGGCGCCGCTCGCAAGGGTTGAAATGTCAACGCGTTTAATCAGGGGAACCACTTGGTCGCGTTCCGTAAGTTCGGTAGACTTGTGATAGGAGAAA
>JAIXRD010000334.1 GCA_027485365.1 Cryomorphaceae bacterium
ATTAGCATTCGTAATGGAATTAAAAAATGTTAAACGTGGACGAATTGTTGAATACACTCAAAAGTATCCGAACGCAAAATTTGTTGCAGGGAAACGTCCATGGGAAGTAAAAGCTGACATCGCATTGCCATGTGCAACTCAAAATGAATTGAATGGCGAAGAGGCAAATGCACTTATTGCAAATGGCGTTAAATGTGTAGCGGAAGGTGCTAATATGCCATCGACTCCTGAAGCAATTTATGCATTCCAAGCAGCAAATGTTTTGTTTGCACCAGGTAAAGCATCAAATGCAGGGGGTGTAGCAACCTCAGGACTTGAAATGTCACAGAACTCTCTTAGATTATCTTGGTCGGCAGAGGAAGTTGACCAACGTTTACATGGTATCATGGTTTCTATCCACGAAGCATGTGTAAAATATGGTAAAGAAGAAGACGGTAATATAGACTACGTGAAAGGAGCGAATGTTGCTGGATTCGTGAAGGTAGCAGATGCAATGATTGATCAAGGATTAGTTTAAGCCTCATTTTCTCAAAACTCTTAAAACCCACCTCGGTGGGTTTTTTTATTTGTTAATTTTGCATCGTGGAAAAATTATTAGACCAATTGCATATTACGTATGATCGAACTGGATTCGACAACGAAGAATTAATCAATATTTATAAAGCCATTCTTCTCCCGCGCTTGATTGAAGAGAAGATGTTGGTCTTACTTCGTCAAGGAAAAATCACCAAGTGGTTTTCTGGATGGGGGCAAGAAGGGATTTCTGTAGGGTGCGCTTATGCACTGCAATCAGATGAATATATCCTACCGATGCACCGAAATCTAGGGGTGTTTACTACAAGAGAAATTCCGTTAAATCGCTTGTTTGCCCAATTTCAAGGTAAAATGTCTGGATTC
Organism: Cryomorphaceae bacterium; assembly: GCA_027485365.1. Lineage (GTDB taxonomy): Bacteria > Bacteroidota > Bacteroidia > Flavobacteriales_D > Crocinitomicaceae > UBA952. Next base: position 898 of record JAIXRD010000334.1, read on the forward strand.
ACCAAAGGACGAGACCGTTCGTTTCATTTTGGTTCCCAAGAGCACTATTTGGTGGGGATGATTTCTCACCTTGGACCACAATTAGGCATTGCGGATGGGATTGCCTTAGCGCAAAAACTGAAGAAAAGTAATAAAGCAACCTTAGTGTTCTCTGGAGACGGTGGGGCTTCCGAGGGAGATTTTCATGAGTCCTTGAATGTCGCTTCGGTTTGGGATTTACCCGTAATCTTCTGTATCGAAAATAATGCGTGGGGTCTTTCAACCCCATCCAACGAGCAATTTAAGTGTAAACAATTTATTGATAAAGGTATTGGATATGGCATGGATGCAATCCAAGTGGATGGCAATAATATTCTAGCTGTGATACGGACCATTCGAACCATTGCTGAAGAGATTCGCCTAAATCCAAAGCCTTATTTGGTGGAATTGATGTCTTTTAGAATGCGGGGTCATGAAGAAGCGTCAGGAACAAAATACTATCCGGAAGGAATTCAGGATAAATGGGCACTTAAAGATCCGGTATCAAATTTTGAGTTGTTTCTACTTCAAGAAAAAGTGTTAAACGAAGATGTCATCGCACAAATAAAAGAAGGGTTTAAAGCGGATATTCAACGCTCATTTGATGAGGCAAATGCTGAATCGGCTATTGTTCCTTCCTTAACACAAGAACTTTCTGATCTGTATGCCGCTAACTCGGCTCAAATTATTCCACCAACTGGGGAGTCTAAGGAGCTTAGGTTCATTGATGCCATACAAGAAGGATTGAGTCAAAGCATGGAAAGACATCCGAACCTTGTCCTGATGGGCCAAGACATCGCGGAGTATGGTGGAGCCTTTAAAGTGACTGAAGGATTTGTAGAGAAATTCGGGAAAGACCGTGTACGAAATACCCCCTTGTGTGAGTCGGCTATCGTTGGAGCAGGGTTAGGGTTATCGATTTCTGGAATGAAAGCCATGGTAGAGATGCAGTTTGCGGATTTCGTTACCTGCGGTTTTAACCAAATCATTAATAATTTAGCCAAGATTCATTGGCGTTGGGGACAGCAAGCCGATGTAGTAGTTAGAATGCCTACCGGAGCAGGTACTGCCGCAGGTCCATTTCACTCTCAAAGCAACGAAGCTTGGTTTACACATACCCCGGGGTTAAAAGTAGTTTATCCTTCGAATCCATTTGATGCTAAAGGCTTACTGAATGCTTCCATCGAAGATCCAAACCCCGTACTTTTCTTCGAACATAAAGCCCTCTATCGAAGTACAAAAGGAATGGTTCCTAGCGCGTATTATCAATTGGAAATCGGAAAGGCAGCAGTTGCGAGCGAAGGAATGCTAGCCAGCGTAATAACCTACGGTTCAGGCGTGCATTGGGCATTGGAGTTAAAGGAGCAACTTGGCTTAGATGTTGAAATCATTGATTTAAGAACCCTTCTACCTTTAGATACGGATTGTATTTATCAGTCTGTAAGAAAAACTGGTAAAGCACTGATTCTTCATGAGGATTCCTTGTTTGGAGGAATTGGAGGTGAGATTTCAGCCTTGATTAATGAGCATTGCTTTGAATCCTTAGATGCGCCCGTTAGAAGAGTTGGTTCCCTTGATACCCCGGTACCTTTTGCCGTGGCCTTGGAAGAACAGTTTCTTCCTAAAAAACGATTCGAAGAGACCTTATTGGAATTAATTGCCTATTGATGATTTCTTGGGTGAAAGGTTAAAATAGCCTCCCTCAAAAAGCGTTGATCCATGTGGGTATAAATCTCGGTTGTCGTGATCGATTCATGTCCCAACATTTCTTGTATCGCCCGTAAATTAGCCCCGCCTTCCAATAGGTGTGTAGCAAAAGAATGCCGAAACGTGTGTGGAGATATGTTTTTTTGCAAGCCGATGGATTCTGCCAGTTGTTTAATGATCGTGAAGATCATCACCCGTGTAAGGCGTTTGCCTCTTCGATTTAAGAATACGATTTGCTCGTCACCTTTGTAAATATCAAGTTGTTTTCGTTGATTATCCACATACCAAGTAATCTCTTTTTCTACCGATTTACTCATAGGGACCAAACGCTCCTTGTTGCCTTTTCCAATCACTCGAATATATCCTTCATCGTAAAATAAATCCGATTGTTTTAAGTTGACGAGTTCACTAACCCGTATTCCACAGCTATAAAGCGTCTCTAATATGGCACGGTTTCGATGCCCCTCGGGTTTTGAAACATCAATGGCCGCGATTAAGGCGTCAATCTCCTCCATGTCGAGTACTTCAGGTAGTTTTCGCCCGATTTTTGGCTGTTCCAACAGTTCGCTTGGGTCGTTTTGAATGAGTTGTTCAAGGAGTAAAAAACCGAAAAATTGCTTGATTCCCGAGATAATTCTTGCCTGAGTTCTTGCGCTTAAGCCTAAATCATATAGAATGGAAACAAATTCTTTTAAGTCCTGATAAGAGATTCCAGTAGGGGATACCTTCTTCGAAAGGCAAAAATCACGCAATTTTATTAGGTCCTGTTGATAGGCAAGACAAGAATTCTCAGAGAGCCCTTTTTCAATTCTCAGATAGGAAATGAATTGCTTCGTTATTTGCTCCCAGTTCATGGTTCAGATTAAGTTACACCAAGTGTATTGCGGTATCTCAAAGTTAGTAGAATAAGTGCAGGAATTGTAAAATTCCCTTATTTTTACTGCATGAAAGTTGCGATTGTTAATGGCCCAAATTTGAATCTTCTTGGTACCAGAGAACCTGAGGTTTATGGCAAGCAATCGTTCGAAGCGTTTTTCGAAGAATTGACCCATGGATTTAATGGAGAACTGTCTTATTTTCAATCCAATATTGAAGGGGAATGAATTGATTTCTTGCAACAATTTAAAGGAGATGGAATACTCTTCAA
>JAIXRD010000055.1 GCA_027485365.1 Cryomorphaceae bacterium
ATTTCCTTGAGCATTATACGAACCAAGGAAGAACAGAAAAAAAAAAAAAAGAAAAGTTTTCATGGTACAATGTTAAATTCTATGATACTCATCCAACGATAGTTTGATGCACAATTCAGGGAATAGACCGTGGTACCCGCGGGTAACCAAAAGGTGCTAGTGGAATTAATACTTTGATAAGCGCTTCCTCCGAGGTATATATTTCCGGAACGAAAAGCCGCGTTGGTGCCATCAAAACTCCACCCACATTCACTGGCCCCTGAATTACCAGAACCAAATCCTTCCACTTTCCATACCTTACCCACTGGAACCGTTCCTAACAGCACATTGGAGGCTTGATTTGTGCTTAACAACAATGCTTGATTAAACTGCAAATTTCCTTGGGCATTATACGAACCAAGGAAGAACAGAACCAATAAAAAAAGAAAAGTTTTCATGGTACAATGTTAAATTCTAAAATCGAAATCGCATAATAAAAAGTTGTTGTTGAACAGCAATTACCTGAAGCCTGTAATTGAACCTGATCCCCTGCTTTTAACCAAATAGGAAAGGGGTTTATCGTTGTTTCATTTGAAGCAGTAGTTAAGGCAAATGTACCCCAACCTCCTCCAGCCTCCACATTAATTTTACGTGTTACCGCACTATTAGCTAACGAAGGAGATGCCGATTCTATTTTCCATACTTTTCCTACAGGAACTGTCCATGTAGGACTCGTATATGAAAAAGAGCCACTTCCAGTACCCGTATAGGTCACCACTTGATTGAATTGTAAATTCCCTTGCGCAACAGCGGATGTAGCGATTATTAAGAATAATACTAAGGTAGTTATCCTCATGGAACTAGATTAAATTCAAGTACATTAACGGATAACACGTTGGTCCCAGCAGATAATATAGACCCTGCAGGAAGCCATATTGGTGAATTGCCTATACCTACTGAAATAGATGAAATTCCAGTTTGCCCATTTCCAAACAAACTTCCCTTCGATTCACTCGATAAATAATATACCGTTTGGTTATTAATATTTATTGTAAAATCAAGGGTTGCATTTCCCCAAGAGGTTGTGGTTGGTCTTACACCGGGTAAAATATTCTCGATTTTCCATACCTTACCCACAGGTACGGTTTCGGATGTAGCAACTAATTTAACTTGATTAAATTGTAAATTACCCTGTCCATTGATAAAAACACTTACGCCAATAAACACAATGCCGAAGAATATTTTCATGGCAAGACATTAAATTCAACAACACTCAAACTCATTACATTCGTGGATGCTGCCAAACTAGTGCCTGCCGGCAACCAAATCGGGGCATCAAAAATCCGATAATCCGCGGCTGCTGCATACCCGTCTTGACTCCAGTAGCCATCGTTTCGTCCAACTTCCCTGGTTATTGTGGTTTGCAAAAAGACTTGTGTACCATTGACCAAAACAATAAAATTCTTGGTACCTCCCGCACTTGCTTGGTTCGGTTGACGGTTCAAATCAATCGCGAATTGAGACGAGGGCAGATAGTTTTCTAGTTTCCATACCCTTCCAGCGGGTACCGTTTCAACCGTACTCACGAGCTTGACCTGGTTAAACTGCAGATTTCCTTGAGCGTGTGTATTTAATACAGCGAAAAAGGCTATTACAACGATGAATATCCTTCGCATCACTATTAAAAACCGTCGGTAGTATAGATTAAGGTATTCGCTGTAGAAGAATATCCTGCAGCTCCTCCACCTCCTCCAGCAGCTCCTGCAATGGCGGACCATGCTGCTCCGTTGTAATAATAAAATCCTGGCGTATTATCAGATTGATAAATTAACAAGCCCGTAGCTGGCGTAGAAATCGCATTGCGTTGGGTTTGAGTCATGGTAGGCAACAAGAATCCTTTAGTTGTTGAATTCACCTCTAATGCAGCCGATGCATTTGGTGATACGGTACCGATACCTACACTTGATCCGTTGTTAAAAATATTAGAGTTGTTTAATACCCACTGCGTTCCATCCCAATACGGCGTGTTACCAACAGCAGAACCACTTGCCAATATTCCTGCAGGACCTTGTGGACCGGCGACTCCTGCCGGACCCGTTGCACCAGCTGGACCTTGTGGACCTGCAACACCTGCTGGACCCTGGAGGCCAGTTGCACCAGCTGGACCTGTGGCACCTGCTGCGCCGGCCGGACCCGTTGCGCCAGCTGGACCTTGTGGACCTGCAACACCTGCTGGACCCTGGAGGCCAGTTGCACCTGCTGGACCTGTGGCACCTGCTGCGCCGGCCGGACCCTGGAGGCCGGTAGCACCTGTTGGTCCTTGCGAACCTACTAATGAAACTCCTGCAGGCCATGCGCCATTTGCTTTAGGGCCATAAATTGTATTTGTCGCTGTGTTTATAAAGAAATCTCCATTAACTCCTTGATTGTTATTTGGCGCTGTCGCCCCGTTCAATACGGAATTTCCATTTGTTCCTGCCGGACCGGTAGCACCCGATGGCCCAACCGGACCTGCTGCGCCAGTTAAACCTGTAGGACCCGTTGCTCCTGTTGCTCCTGCTGGACCTTGAGGGCCTGCTGGACCTGCTGGACCTGTTGCTCCCGTCGCACCCGTCGCACCCGCCGCACCCGCAGGACCAGTTGCGCCTACGTTCCCTTGAGGTCCCTTGATGTTTCCTGTTAAGGTCCAGGTTGAAGCGGCAGATTTATAATGTACATCGCCAGTGGCGGTGTTCAAATAAAAATCACCAATATTACCTAAAGCTGCCGCAGGAGCAGTAGCTCCATATCTCCATTGATTTAATTGCACGCCGGCCGTTTTCGCATACAAAGCATAAGGAGCACTCATAAGACGCTGCGAACCATAATCTAAATAATTTGTTCCATTAACAAAATCAACCCCTAAACTCACCCAATAATTCCCTGTAGACCAATTAATCGCAGAGAATGTTCCAGAAAGCACAGTTCCTTGACCAATTACAAAATTCACTAAACCATAGGTAGAGGTTATTACACTTTGTCTTTCCGAATATACCACGGTTCCCGTCGCAGAGTTTTGTTTGATCTGTATCCGTATTGCTACGGTAGTGTTAGTTACCAAGGTACCGTTGGTTTTACGAATAACCGCCTGATAATTAATTCCTTCCGGTGTTTGGGCAAACAAATACAGGTTTAAATTGATAACAATTAATGCAAGAATTTGCTTAAGTTTTAACGTAGTAATCTGATTCATATCATTAGTTTAGTGGCTCTAAGATAGCAAAGTTGTTTAGAAATCAAATTCACAAAGAATATGATTTAACAAA
>JAIXRD010000178.1 GCA_027485365.1 Cryomorphaceae bacterium
ATTGAGCTTCGCAGGGCGGAAGTGGAGAAGATCGGGCTTACCTCAACTTCGTTCGGCATAAACCTCTCGCCCGATGGTTGTATTAATGGAAAAAGCCCTGCTTCGCTTATTGAGCTTCGCAGGGCGGAAGTGGAGAAGATCGGGCTCGAACCGACGACCTCTTGACTGCCAGTCAAGCGCTCTAGCCAACTGAGCTACATCCCCATTAAATTTGAATCACACTGGCTCGAGTTCCGCTACTGCGGAAAGCTACATCCCCGTGGTGTGTGCGAATATACAGCCTTTCGCCTAATCCTGAAAGTTTTCTTTTCGTTAGGTGGTCAACTTTTGTATCTTTGTCTACTTCCTATTCAACGGAACCCGCCATGAGCAAAACGATCCAACTTATCATAAACCCCTCAGAATTAGGGGCCGGAACTCGAGGGGCTTCCTTGGGGCCATTCGCTATTCAAGTTGCAGCAAGAACCCAAGAAAATCAACTCTTTAGCAAGGTTGCATGGGAAGTACTTCCCGAGTTGAATCACCTTCTTGACCGCCCAATTATCTATCCCTTAGCTAAGCGGATTGACGGGATGCAACAGATATATCAAACGGTTTCTTCTGCATTGGTTTCCCATATTCAAGCCAATCGGTTTCCACTTATTTTAGCTGGTGACCACGCTTCTGCAGGTGGAACCTTACATGGTTTAAAAGCCGCTTATCCCGACAAGCGCATTGGGGTGGTTTGGATAGATGCCCATGCGGATTTGCATTCGCCTTATACTACACCCTCTGGTAACTTGCACGGTATGCCCCTTGCCACTGCATTGGGTGTCGATAATCTTCCGTGTCAACGTAATCATGTAGACATCGAAACTTCCCTTCAATGGACCCAATTAAAAAGTAATTCTGTTAGGTTCTCCGATTTAATTTATGTCGGTGTACGAAGTACAGAACCGGAAGAAGATGCGGTTATTGAAGCAGAACACATTACCAATATTACAGTAGAGCAGGTTAGGTCAATGGGTGTTCAAAACGTTTTGGAACAAATCACACATCAATTGAGTGCCTGCGATGTACTTTATGTCTCCTTCGATGTAGACTCTATGGATCCGGTTGAAACTTCCTTTGGTACAGGAACGCCTGTTGCAAATGGCTTAACGGTACAAGAAGCAAAATCACTCCTTGAAGGATTGTGTCTTTCTCCTAAGTTAGTTGCCTTGGAATTCGTTGAGGTGAACCCAACGCTGGACGAGAAAAAAAATAGAATGGCCGAGGTTGCCCTCGATTTAATCACCAATTGTACACGTACCTTAATTGAATCATGGAAGTAGCGTTGAAGGATATCCTTTTAACTAAAGGGAAGGAATGGTTAGGAATTGATATTGATCCATCCTGGATTCAGTTTCAACCTACCCGCAAAGGCGTTCGTGGTGATGTAACCTTGATGGTTTTTCCATTTGCTAAAGCACTGCAATTACCGCCCGCACAAGTTGCCGAACTTATCGGAAAGCATGTGAAATCAGAAGTTTCATTTGTTGCGGATTTCGAGGTGATTCAAGGATTTTTAAATTTTGTATTTTCTGATACCTTATGGTCTGATCAACTCGTCGCAATCAATCAAAACGATTCGTTTGGATTAGCTGAACCCGATTCTAAGCAGATGGTCATGGTAGAGTATGCTTCACCGAACACCAATAAACCGCTGCATTTAGGTCACCTTAGAAATATTTTCCTTGGCTATGCGGTTGCGCAATTAAAAAAAGCGCACGGGCATCAAGTAATCAAAACCCAAGTCATTAACGACCGAGGAATCCATATTTGTAAAAGCATGTTGGCTTGGCATCGCTTTGCGCCCCTTCAGGCCAATGGCGAACGAGAAACTCCCGCTAACTCTGGGCTCAAAGGGGATAAGTTAGTTGGTAAGTATTATGTAGAATTTGAAAAGCACTTGCAGCTTGAGGTTAAAGAAGTACTTGCGCGTTGGAATGGAGGAGATTTTTCCAACACTTCTGCTTCGGCACTCGAAAAATTTCAAGAATTAAATCAGGCGCTCGTTGGTAAAGATGAAAAGGCACAAGCCGCCATTTCGGATAAGATTAAGGAGCTTGCGAAAAATGAAACCGAGATTTTAAGAGCAGCTAAAGATATGTTAGTGCGATGGGAAGGAAGAGATCCGGAAACCTATTTATTGTGGTCTACCATGAATGGTTGGGTTTACGAAGGATTTGATGTGACCTACCAACGCATGGGAGTGGATTTTGATAAATTGTATTACGAAAGCGATACCTTCTTACTCGGTAAAGACCAAGTAATGGACGGATTAGCGCGTGGTGTCTTTTATCAAAAACCTGATGGAAGTGTTTGGATTGATCTTACTCCGGATGGCTTAGATGAAAAACTGGTGCTTCGTTCGGATGGTACAGCAGTATATATGACGCAGGATATAGGCACTGCGATTGAACGTTTTCATGATTATCCGGCCTTATCAGGAATCGTTTATACGGTAGGAAATGAGCAAGACTATCATTTTAAAGTCCTGTTTTTAATCCTTGATAAATTAGGGTATTCATGGGCGAAAAACTGCTTTCATTTATCCTATGGCATGGTGGATCTTCCTTCAGGGAAAATGAAATCTAGGGAAGGTACCGTGGTTGATGCAGATGACCTCATGGAAGAGGTAGTCAATGCGGCAACGGTAATGACACAAGAACGAGGTCAAATCGCTGAATTAACCGAAGGTGAGCGTCATAACTTGTTCGAATCCATCGGAATGGGCGGCCTGAAATATTATTTATTGAAAGTTGACCCGAAAAAACGAATGTTATTCAATCCTGAGGAATCGATTGATTTAACAGGAAATACCGGTCCGTTTATTCAATATACGCACGCTCGAATTAATTCATTATTACGAAAAGCAGGGTCAATCCAAATCGATGAGTCCGCGCTGGTGATTGATTTCGGAGAAATTGAACTCATTAAATTGCTCGCTGCATTTCCTCAAACGATTGCTGAAGCAGCAGACAATTATTCTCCTGCCTTATTGGCAAATTACCTGTATGAACTAACAAAGGCCTATAATTCTTTTTATCAGCAAAGTCCGATTTTAAATGAAACCAACGAAGGGTTGCGGTTTGCGCGCATCTTAATCTCTAAGAATGTCGCCAAGGTTTTGAAAACTGGGTTAAATATTTTGGGAATTAATGCACCAGAACGGATGTAATCCGATTTCATTTTTATACTTTTAAGGACCTAAGCTACCCTATGAAAGTATTTACACTATCGTTGCTGTTTTTTGTATCCCTTCAAATTACCGCACAATCTATTTCAAAAGATCATATCGCTTCCATTTGGAAGGAACCTAAAGAGTCTTTTCCGCGCTTCATAAAATTTGACGGGAAAGTTTCCTTGGCACCTGAATCCCATGGTAAATTTATCCATGATTTATTCGAGTTACCTGAGGAATATTCGTTCATCCTTACGGATAAAATGACAGATCAGCTCGGTTGGATTCATTACACGTATTCTCTAAACTACAAAGGCATTCCAATTCGTCATAACGCAATTAAAATCCACATGAATGGTAGTCTTTTGGTTTCTATTAATGCTGCACTTGATAAGGTTTCGGGGTCCATTACTCCCTCCATTTCAAGCGACCAAGTGATAGAAACAGCGTTGAATCATGTGAATGCAACGCGTTATAAGTGGGAGATGCCTGA
>JAIXRD010000206.1 GCA_027485365.1 Cryomorphaceae bacterium
ACTTCATAAGGATGTGCGAAACACCAGGTTTTTGCCGCGCACAAATCCCAAAAGTTCTTAGCGGAGTCAAGTAGAGCGAGTACCTTATTCAGTGAAAACCCCAGCGTATCCATCGAACTATAAAACCGATATTCTTTCTCTGCTTCAATCCATGCGATTGGCTTTTTGAATGAAGGCCTTAGTTCATAGGTTGTACGCGCTGAGTCTTGATGATTGAAATATGAGAAGGTGTCTGCCACCGGCTTCCAAAAATCGATGGATTCAACGGTTAATTCTTGCTGAGCAACCAAGGGAAATGCCACAGCAAATAAAATTCCAAGGAAACTGATTCGCATTATGTATTTGCGCGTGCGATGATCTCCTCCACGACACTTGGATCTAACAGTGTACTGGTATCTCCCAAATTCGACACATCACCCTCTGCAATTTTTCGTAAAATTCTTCGCATGATTTTACCGCTTCGTGTTTTAGGTAAGCCCGGCACCACAAGGATTCTATCCGGTTTAGCGATCGGACCAATTTCCTTTGAAACGGTATTCAACACTTCCGTTTTCATGGTTTTCTCATCATAAGAACCCGCATCTAAAATCACATAAGCAAAAATTCCTTGTCCTTTAATGTCATGCGGATATCCTACTACTGCACTTTCAATGACGCGCTCGTGCATATTGATTGCATTCTCCACTTCTGCCGTTCCAATGCGGTGACCACTCACATTCAACACATCATCTACCCTACCCGTAATTCGGTACATTCCTTCAGCATCACGCATGCACCCATCCCCCGTAAAATATTTGTTATTATACACCGAAAAATAGGTCTGACGACAGCGTTCATGGTCGTTGTATGTTGTTCGAATCATCCCGGGCCAAGGAAATTTAATGCATAAGTTTCCATTCACCTCATTCCCTTCAATCTCCTCCCCTTGATCATCCACCAAACACGGATGAATTCCAGGTAAGGGTAAGGTAGCATAGGAAGGCTTCGCAGGCGTAATTCCCGCCAAATTGGAAATCATAATTCCTCCCGTTTCGGTTTGCCACCACGTATCCACGATCGGACAGTTATTTTTCCCAATGTGGTCATCATACCAATGCCACGCTTCTTCGTTGATGGGCTCTCCAACCGAACCGAGTACCTTTAATGAACTCAAATCCTTTCCTTCAATAAATTCCGTACCGAATCCCATTAAACTTCGAATAGCGGTTGGTGCGGTATATAAAATATCCACCTTGTGTTTGGCTACGATTTCCCAAAACCTTCCGGCATCAGGCCACGTGGGAACTCCTTCAAACATCAAGGAAGTTGCTCCGGCACTCAAGGGACCATAGATGATGTAACTGTGTCCGGTAATCCAACCGATATCTGCCGTACAAAAATGCACTTGTCCGGGTTGATATTGGAACACATTTACAAAGGTATAATTCGCCCAAACCATATAGCCAGCGGTCGTATGCACAACGCCTTTTGGTTTACCGGTAGAACCTGAAGTATAAAGAATGAACAAAGGATCTTCAGATTCCATAGCTTCGGCGGGTACCTGCCAATTCCCTTCGTGCGCCACCCGATCCATTTCATCATGCCACCAAAAATCTCGACCAGCCTGCATGATACAAGCCGTATGTGTGCGCGCATAAACAATTACCGTTGAAATAGCATTGGTAGATTTCAGCGCTTCATCTACGACAGACTTTAAGGGAATATCCTTTACTCCTCGGTACGCCCCATCGCAGGTTACAATGCACGTAGCGCCAGCATCCGCGACACGGTCAGCAATCGCTTGGGCAGAAAAACCACCGAAGATTATGGAATGAATGGCTCCAATCCGTGCACACGCTAAGGTAGCAATGGCCAATTCTGGAATCATTCCCATGTAAAGGCATACGCGGTCCCCTTTTTTAACCCCATGATTAAGTAAGACCCGAGCAAATTGATTCACTAAGTGATGAAGTTCCGTGTAGGAAATGGCTCTTGACGCTTCATCGGGATTATTGGATTCCCATAGAATTGCTGTAGCATCGCCCTGTGCAGCTAAGTGTCGGTCTAAGCAATTTTCGGTAATATTGAGTTGAGCGCCATCAAACCATCGCACGTCAGGATCGGAGAAATTCCAGTGCAGGACCTTATCCCATGGTTTTTTCCATTGAAAATTCGCAGCGATGGAAGCCCAAAATTCATCGGGGTTATCCACGCTGTGTTTATAGGCGTCTTGGTACTGTTGAAAGCTCTGGATTTGATATGGATATGACATAAATAGGTACTTAGTTTTCCTAAAATTAATTAAATCAGTTCAAATCCTGTTATAAGCCGCTCAAAAGCGCGTAACTTTGTACCAGTTGCTTTAGCGAAGCAATACGTTCTTTGGGGTCGACATTGGATTTGACAGCGATAGCGGCAGTCAGGTGTCAGCATGCAGAGGGTTGTGGTGAACCTCTTAAATATCTTGTCACAAACAATAAATGACAATACGTCATACGCACTTGCTGCTTAATTAACGGAATGTTAGTTGGCTTAATTCAACTGAAGCACAGTAGGTTGAACAAGTACCTTCGGTAGGCGACGGCCCGTTTCGCATACCAATCGAAGGTTCATCCCATCGGGCTGGTAAACGTGAGGCTACTAAGCGGTTACGAGAACTCAGTGGCTAAGTCCG
>JAIXRD010000111.1 GCA_027485365.1 Cryomorphaceae bacterium
CAAGCATCGGGACTGCTTCGCCAAACCAAACCACATGAGGTCTTAAGCGGTATCCTTCAGGACAACGATCGGCTTCCGTTAATTCCCACGAGTTAATGGGGTAGTATTTTGCCTCTTGATTTGGACCGCTTGATTTTGATAGCCGAATATTTCCATGTAAGTGAAGTACCTTACTACTACCCGCGCGTTCATGCAGGTCGTCGATGTTCTGAGTGATTACGGTAACATCAAAGCTTACTTCAAGGCGCTGAATTAAAAGATGTGCTTCATTGGGGCTTGTTGCAATGATTTGTTTTCTACGTTCATTGTAAAACCGGGTAACTAACGCTGGGTCACGTTTCCAGGCTTCAGGTGTTGCAACATCTTCAATCCGATATTGCTCCCAAAGTCCTCCACTATCACGAAAGGTTTGAATGCCACTTTCGGCACTCATTCCTGCCCCAGAAAAAACAACAATTTTTTTTATCATATCGGAAAGAAACATTAAATTTACGCAAACTTAAAATTTACACGATGAAAAAATTGTTATTCTCTTTGGCTGTACTTACCGGAGTTGCTGCTTATGCACAAACCCCAGTTGGTACCGTAGTGAGCAATTTCACGTTGACGGACATCAACGGAACTTCTCATTCTTTATTCAATTACCTAGACCAAGGTAAAATGGTGGTTATTGATGTATCTGCTACATGGTGTGGTCCATGTTGGTCTTACCACGGGACAGGGGCATTGAACAACTTCTACAACCAATTTGGTCCATCAGGTACAAACCAAGCCATGGTATTCTTTGTTGAAGGAGACCCACAAACCAATGCAGCTGATCTTAACGGTTCTGGTGCAAACACTCAAGGTGACTGGGTAACGGGTGAAAATATGCCAATTATCGATTTAGTTAATCAGGCGTCTTTTGAGAATTCAGGAATGACGATTGATTATTTCCCTGAAATGTATGTGATTTGTCCTAATCGAACAATTATTGCTTCTGGTGTTGCTGGGGCAATCGGAACGGTGGCGAACTTAACTTCTTTATTAGGTCAATGTCCTCCTCCTGCATCTAATCCTGCGGACGTTGCGGCGTTGAATTATTTAGGAAGTTTATCACATTGTGAAGGTTCTTACACACCGTCTGTACAAATTCAGAACAATGGTACTTCGCCATTAACATCGGCTACTGTAACGATTACACAAGGTGGAAATACCGTGTCAACTGGAACGTATTCTGGTAACTTGGCAACCTATGGTACTGCAAACGTTACTTGTTCAGCGATTCCTAACTTTACAGGAGGCGCATTAAACGTTACTGTAACCACTACAGGTGATGCTTCTGCGGCCAATAACAATGCGAACGCTAACATTGCTGTGGCATTAATTGCGGCATCTCAATATGTTACTGTAAATATTACTACAGATAGATATGCTTCAGAAACTGCTTGGACCATTAAGAATTCTTCAGGAACAACTGTTGCTTCTGGTGGTGGAAATTGGCAAGATATGGCTGCTAACGGACAAACTGTTCGAACACCAGTTCAAGTAACATTAAGTGCTAACCAGTGTTATGACTTCGAAATTACAGACACCTATGGTGATGGAATTTGTTGTCAATACGGTAATGGAGCGTATTCAGTGACTGATGCTACAGGAGCAACGTTGTTGAGTGGTGGAGAATTTGGTGATTCTGAAAAGAAACCATTCAAAACAGGAGCACTTGGAATCAACGAAGAGAATTTCGCAGCAATGAATGTTTATCCTAACCCTGCTACTGATGCGATTAACGTTTCTTTTGAAGCAGTAAATGCAGATTACAGTGTTGATGTATTGGATATCCAAGGTCGTGTAATTGCTTCCCAAGCAGTTAACAATGTAAACGGAACTCAAGTAGTTTCTTTCGCTACTGAAAACATGGCAAAAGGAAATTACATCGTTCGTATTGCTTCTAACGGATTTACAACTACTAAGTCAGTTGTTGTTCGATAAGAATAAATTGAATTATAAGAAAAGGGGCTTCGGCCCCTTTTTTTGTGCTACTAATTAATAAAGGAAATCGTTGTACGGGTAACGGATTTTGAAAATGCGTTGAACCTCTTGATAAAGCACCTGCTTTAATTCATCAATATTTGTTTTGTCAACTGCGGAAATAAAAACACACGGGCGTCCACCCAATCGAGCCATCCACGTTCGCTTTAATTCATCCAAAGAAACCTCTTCACTTAGGGAATCTATTTTATTAAAAACAATTATAGTTGGTTTCTCTTCCTTGTCAATTTCTTGTAAGGTGCTATTAACGGTTTCAAAATGATCTTCGAAATTTGGATGCGATAAATCCAGTACATGCACCAATAAGTCTGCTTCTCGGACTTCATCCAACGTAGACTTAAAAGACTCTAGCAATTGTTTAGGAAGCTTCCTGATGAATCCCACCGTATCGGTAAGTAAGAAGGGTAGATTGTCGATTACCACCTTCCGTACCGTGGTGTCTAGTGTGGCAAATAGTTTGTTTTCAGCAAAAACTTCAGACTTTGAAATCAAATTCATTAAGGTGCTTTTGCCTACATTAGTATATCCAACTAAAGCTACTCTAACTAATTGACCGCGATTACCACGCTGAATGGTCATTTGCTTGTCTATTTCTTTCAAGCGCTCTTTCATTAAAGCAATACGCTGCTGTATTATCCTACGGTCGGTCTCAATTTGTGATTCACCGGGGCCTCGCATTCCAATTCCTCCTTTTTGTCGTTCAAGGTGGGTCCACATACGGGTTAATCGCGGTAGCATATACTGTAATTGTGCTAACTCTACTTGTGTTTTAGCGTGGAAGGTACGTGCTCGTTTGGCGAAAATATCCAAGATTAGAATGCTGCGATCGATGATTTTTCTGTTAAGTTCTCGTTCGATGTTTCTAAGTTGCGATGGACTTAGTTCGTCATCAAAAATGATGGCATCAATATTATGTGTATCGGCATATACTTTAATCTCTTGCAACTTCCCTTCCCCTACGTAGGTTCTTGGGTTTGGGTATGGAAGTTTTTGTGTAAAAGCAAATTCTGCCCGTGCACCAGCTGTTTCTGCCAGGAATGCCAGTTCATCTAAGTATTCGTGTGCTAAACGCTCGTCAACACCTCCATGAATAACCGCTACTAATAAGCAGCGCTCCTCAATCTCTTCAATGGTTGCGTGTGCCATTTATTGGTGTAAGGTATTTACATAGGCCGCTACGGAGTCAATTCGATCGGTTGATCCCAAGACTCCACTAAAACTCGGCATGGCATTCTTACCTGTTTTAATCATTTGTTTTATTTCTTTTAGGCTTAACGAAGTTGTCTTTAGGTTCTTTGCGCTGGAAACGCCTAAATCACCCTTTTCGCCGTGACAACTTGCACAGTGTGATAAATACAGTTCTTCTCCAAGTGGAATAGCCTTCTTCGGGGAAGGGGATGATGGCGTTGTTTCGTTACAAGCAAATAAAATACTTGCCGTTAGAACCAAGCCCCACCCAAATTTGCTCGAAACGGCCATGGAATACTTGCTAAAATGATTATCAACCCAATAACATAAAACAGTTTAATCGGCTTATAAATCTCTGCTGGGGTAGTACCCTTTTTAGATTTTACATACCCGAAGGTGATTAATGCAAGGGCAATTACCATTCCTGCTAAATGTTCCATGCCATAGAAACGGTATGAAGCTTCTTTCATCCAACCATCGAAGAATTTTACTTTATCTGAAATGAAGTAAAGGATCAGTCCCAATATAAGTTGAGTATGAAGGCTAACCATAGAAAAGAGATTAATTAATTTCTCTCGTTTATTAAATTCTTTAGCGGTAATTGAATTATATATCGCTAATAAAATAAGAATTAGGGCAACCCATCGTAGTCCAGAGTGCGTGTGTTTTAATATTTCGTACATAACTTATAAATTAATCGTTTAATTTTAATACAGCCAGGAAGGCTTCTTGAGGCACCTCAACCCGACCTACTTGTCGCATACGTTTTTTTCCTGCTTTTTGTTTCTCTAATAATTTTCGTTTTCTCGTGATATCACCACCATAACATTTGGCGGTAACGTCTTTTCTTAGCGCCTTGATGGTCTCCCGGGCAATGACTTTAGCACCAATCGCCGCTTGAATAGGGATTTCAAATTGTTGCCTTGGGATTAACTCACGCAGTTTAATGCATATTTTTTTACCTAAGTCAAAGGCATTGCTTCGGTGAACTAATGCGGATAAGGCATCTACTTGTTCGCCATTGAGCAGTAAGTCCATTTTAACCAGGTCGGATTCTTTATATCCTATGGGGTGATAGTCGAACGAAGCATAGCCTTTTGAAACCGTTTTTAACCGATCATAAAAATCAAATACAATCTCCGCTAAAGGCATTTCAAAGGTGATTTCAACGCGATCTTGTGTCAGATATACTTGATTCTTTAGTTCACCTCGCTTTTCAATACATAAGGTCATAATCGAACCCACAAATTCAGATTTTGTAATGACTTGTGCTTTTATATATGGTTCTTCAATACGATCTACTCCGGCAGGATCAGGCAATTCAGATGGGTTGTTAACGATAAGCCTAGCTTCCACATCCCGCTTCATATAGGTGTGATAGGATACATTGGGAACCGTGGTAATAACGGTCATGTTGAATTCTCGTTCAAGGCGTTCTTGGATAATTTCCATGTGAAGCATGCCTAAAAACCCACAACGAAATCCAAAGCCTAACGCAGCGGATGATTCGGGCTCGAAAACAAGGGAAGAATCATTTAATTGCAATTTCTCCATGGAGTACCGAAGCTCTTCGTAATCTTCATTATCCACGGGATAGATTCCGGCAAATACCATTGGTTTAACATCTTCAAACCCTTTGATTGCTGAATCACATGGACGTTCAGCAGTAGTAATGGTATCTCCAACTTTTACTTCATTCGCTGCTTTTATTCCGGAAATTATATAACCCACATCCCCAGCTCTAACTTCCTTTTTGGGTACAAGATCCATTTTAAGAATTCCGATTTCATCGGCGTTGTAGTCTTTCCCGGTATTAAAGAAGCGTACCTTCTGCCCCTTTTTAATTACCCCATTTCTTACCCGATAATACGCAATGATTCCGCGGAAGGAGTTAAATACAGAGTCAAATATCATTGCCTGTAGTGGTGCATCTTCGTCGCCTTTTGGGCAGGGAATCCGATTGATAACAGCATCTAGAATTTGATCAACACCCAATCCGGTTTTTCCTGAAGCAGGGATGATTTCTTCTTGTTTACACCCAATAAGCTCAATGATTTGGTCAGAAACCTCCTCGGGCATAGCACTCGGAAGGTCCATTTTATTTAAAATGGGAATTATTTCTAAATCATGTTCTAATGCTAAATATAAATTAGAAATGGTTTGTGCTTCAATTCCTTGGGTTGCATCAACAATAAGCAATGCGCCTTCGCATGCGGCGATGGAACGAGAAACCTCATAGGAAAAGTCAACGTGTCCTGGGGTATCAATTAAATTTAAGACGTAATCTTCTCCATTGTGCTGATAATTCATTTGAATCGCATGGCTTTTTATGGTTATGCCACGCTCGCGCTCAAGGTCCATATCATCTAGCGCTTGATCTTGCATTTCTCGATCAGATATGGTGTTGGTTGCTTGTAATAACCGGTCCGCTAGGGTACTTTTCCCGTGATCAATATGGGCAATAATGCAAAAATTACGTATGTTCTTCATAGTAAGTGCGAAGTTACAATAACTCTTGGTATTCTTGGGTGAATTACACTATTTTATCACGGTGATGTGCCCCGTCAGTTGTTGTTCTTGTCCTCGGTTTCTTCGATAGATTAGTTTCCACGTGTACACGCCGTCAGGAACCTTGGCGCCGTTATATGTTCCATCCCATTTAAAATCCAGTTGATCGGAGAAAAACAAGCGCTCTCCCCATCGATTAAACACCTCAATGTTTATCCATTCAACGCCAATAAAGCTACCCGAGAACACATCGTTGATTCGGTTTTCATCCGGTATAAATGTATTAGGAATGTAAATATAGAATTCCTCTTGAATATAAATCGGTTTGGTAATGCTATCAACGCAGCCATTCATATCTGTGGCAATTAATGTGATAAAATATTCCCCATATGGAGAGAAGGTGTGTGTTGGATGAACTTCATATGAACCACTACCGTCCCCAAAAAACCATTGGTATCCAAAGCCATTTTGCGTCAGGTTATAAAAAGAGGTAGGCAAATTCTCTGTTGGATTTGTGGTTAAAATAGTGAAGTCTGCTACAGGTTTAACAATCTGAACTTGACTAAATCCACTTACATTGAACGACTGACATTCATCAGACACCAAAACCTGATAGCTGTTGGTGCTGCCGGGGTAAACCCAAATCCCAGGAGTTGTCGCCCCATTCGATGGCCATAGATAGTAGTAGTTTCCATAACCACCACTGGCAATTACACTTACAAATGCACTATCTCCTGGACAGATATATTGTGTTGGTGTCATGCTTAACAAGAGTGGAGGGCTTGTTACGGTATACGTTACGGTATCTCGGGCAATGTTTCCGCATCCGTCTGTTACGGTTAAAACGTAGCTGTTGGTGCTGCTTGGCGTAACGGTTAGGCTATCCGAGGTTGATAGGACCGAATTTGAACCAAGGGTTCTCCAGGCATAGGTATAGGTTCCATTCCCGCCGTTAACGGTACTGTAAAATGTATGGGTAAGATAGGGGCAAATTTCGGTCACATCGGGTGAAAGCGAAATGGAGAGCGGAGGAAAAACGGGAACGCTCACCAAGGCTGAATCCGTTAGTGTAATTCCAGTACAATTATCGGTAACCTGAACATAAATGGTTTGCGACGATTGAGCAGTAAATGAAATAGCTGCCGTAGTTGCTCCTGTACTCCAAAGATAGGTGTATGGCTGAACTCCTCCACTAATTACTGCGGTTAAACTAATGGGTTGGTTGGGACATAACAAGGTCGTGTCATTTAGGCTAAGCGTTAATGGGGGAACATCTTGGATATATAAGGTTAAGGGAATTGGAGTAACATTCCCACAGGGGTCCGCCACATTGAAATTGAGAATTATGGTCTCGAGTCCTTCCGCGAAATTATCTGCAGTTACATTGATTTGAAACGTGTAAACAGCCTGGCCGGGACTAAAATTTACAGCATTGGGTATTCCTGAATAATCAACCCCTTGTGTGGCTGAACCAGCAACGGACAAAGGAATTGAAAGCGCGCTGTTTATGTTGCTTTGACGTGTTACCGTTACCGTAGCTGAAACACAGCCTTCCGCCATCCAGTCTGGATTAGGGAACACCTGTTGAGAAATGGTGGCGCTTACATCAACCGGGGTTTTTGAACTTAAACTGTTGGCTTCTAAAAAAATCCCAGAGTCCCAAGAACCATCGCCAACGTCTGCAATGGCAAGGATTAAGTGGTATGTTTGACCACATTGTACCGCGGAAACAGCTTCTAGTACATCCGTGAAACCGTCATACTGAATATAATTTGGAGAAGTATTGTATGGGGCCATTGTTCCATCACCATTGGCGTTGTAATATATCGAATTGGTAATTGCATTTACATTATTTATGGACACTACTCCACCACCATTTGGAAGCTGGGCAATATTTTGCAGCCCAGTTATTCCTGGACCTGAGATAAAGAAACCAAACACATCATTATAGGTTGAATTATTTGGAGGGGCAAATTCAGGATATTCTTCTGAACCAAACACATATTTGAATCTCACGGTGTCCGCATACGGGATAAAATCAAATTCGAGTGTCGCTGCGTTATACGTTTGGGTTCCTTGAATAATTCCTGAAAGGATTCCAGACCCAGGCATATTATTATCTGTCCCGGAAGAAGCGGCATTGTTTGGGCCTTGAGGCCCGGCGCCGTTATTCATAATGGTACCCGTTGTCATTACAATGCCTTGAGCTATACCGAGATTTGTTCCGGCCGCAGTAAATGATCCAATGGCTGTTGGGCTTCCATTGTATAAAATGTTACTGACAGTAACTCCCTGACCTATCAATACATTTTGTACTAATCCCTGAGGGGCTTGTCCGCTCCCGGTAACAAGCTGACTGAGGCCAAGGTTTAGTTTAAGCAGAAAAATTAAAGCCAATAAAATGTGCCAAGCCCTCATCATATAATTCAACGAATGAAAACGAAAAACGTTGGTAAAAGTTAAGCCTTTTTTTAAATATTTTCAAGGCCTATGCCTTGCAGTTGACAAAACCTGAAATATTCCCTTTTTTGTTGCAGCAGTTCTTTATGTGAGCCAGTTTCCACAATTTCACCTTTTTTGAAAACAATGATTATGTCAGCGTTGACTATAGTACTTAATCGATGCGCTACAACTATACTTGTTTTTCCTTTCATTATCGCATCCAGTGCGAGTTGTACTTGCCTTTCGGATTCCGTGTCTAGCGCGGAGGTTGCTTCATCAAGCAAGAGGATTTCTGGGTTTTTGTACATTGCACGAGCGATGCTGATGCGTTGTTTTTGACCTCCGGAAAGTTTGTTTCCTCGATCTCCAACATTGTATTCAAATTCACCGTCTAGCGCGCTAATAAAGTCGAAGGCGTTGGCATTCTTTGCTGCGGCAATAGCGCGATTGATGTCTGGGGTTTCATCACCAAACGCAATGTTTTCTAAAATGGTGGCGTTAAACAGTAAGGAGTCTTGTGCAACGATTCCAATTAATTCCCTTGTGTCATTGATGTCAATCGTACGCAAGTCTATTCCATCAATTGTTATTTTACCATTGGATGGATCATGAAATCTGGGAATTAAATCCAGGAGTGTAGATTTCCCACTTCCAGATTCGCCTACTATTGCAATGGTTTGACCCTTTTTAATGGTAAAAGACACGTTTTTTAACACCAGGTCTGATTTGTACGAAAATGAAACATTTTCAAAACAAATCGAATCCGTAAAGGAGCTTAACTTAACTGCATCTGGAAAATTTTTTATTACTTCATCTTGTGCGAGAATTTCATTGATGCGGTCTAAAGAAACGCGCGCTTTAGCTAAATTGGCAAGTGCTGATGAAATACCTTGAATCGGTCGGAGCATTTGTGAAAAAACAATTACAAAGGTCAGGAAAACTTCTCCAGATAGTCCGTCGCGTTGACGATCAAGAATCAATATTCCGCCAAAATAAACGAGTAATAGCATGATGAGTGCGCCAAGGGTTTCGTTGATAAGGGGCGCGAGGTCTTTTTTTCTAAACGTTTTAGTAATAAGTTGTTGATGCCTTAGGTTTACAGCCTCAAAGCGTTTTTTTATGAATTGAATCGCATTGAATGCCTTAATAATTCGGATACCGTTAAGGGCTTCATCAATGGATGAGTATAAAACTCCTGTTTGTTCTTGCCCTTGCTTGGCTGTTTTTTTCAAGCTTTTGTTAATTCGGGAAATAACTAAAGCTGAAATCGGCAGGAGAAAAAGCGAAAACAAGGTGAGTTCTGGGCTTAGAAGAATTAACGTAACCACATTGATAATGACCGCAATTGGTTCACGAAAAATAAGTTCAAGCATACTGACTACAGCGATTTCAATCTCGCCAACATCGCTATTCATTCGTGCCATAATGTCGCCTCGGCGCTCATTTGAATGAAACGAAAGGGGTAAGATAAGTGATTTGTAAAAGATTTTATTTCGCACATCTCTCACAACAGCCATGCGTAATTCCGATTGAAACCAAACGGCACCGTATCTAAATAGATTCTTAAGAAAAAACGCCGTAAACACACTTAAACAAACAACAATAAGCGCAAATTTCGGGTCATGTTTTACTAAAGAAGCCATTTGAAACTGATAGAACTCTTTCAGAAAAGTCCCAAAATCTAATAGGGAATCCGGGGCGCTTGGGTAAGCAGGTATATCAAGTTCAGCTGGATCTCTAAAAATAAGTTGCAATACGGGGATAAATAATACCAGCGAAAGCAGATTAAAAACAACGAATAGCAAGTTGCATACAACAACGAGTATTGCAATTCCTTTGTATACAAACGTATACTTGATAATTTCTTTAAGGTCTTTCAAGGAGGCACAAAGATACATTTTGTTAAGACAAGGTAAAAGACCTCGCGAAGATTCGTAACTTTGACCCAATGAGCAGTATAAGACAGCAAAAAATAGAGGGCGCCATTCGTCAAGAGTTATCAAGCTTCCTATTGACGAAAGCGAGTGAAATCACCTTAGGTGCAATGGTATCTGTGACTGTGGTTCGGGTTACGGCTGATTTATCATTAGCGCGATGTTATCTTAGTGTTTTCGCCCATCAAGAACCACAGCGCGTATTGCAATCCATTGAATCGAATACAGGATTAATAAGACGAGAGGTTGGAAACCGACTCAAAAACATGCGTAAAATACCGAGTTTGAGATTTTTCTTGGATGATTCCTTGGATTATGCTGACCAAATAGACAAGTTGCTGAAAAAGTGAAACTTCGCACCGTTTTTTTTATTGCAACCCGCTTATTGATTTCAAGACAAAAAAAAACTGCCGTATCGATAATTTCTTGGATTGCTGTGCTTGGCATGTTGGTTTCTGCCGCGGCTATGGTGATTTTACTCTCTGCCTTTAATGGAATTGAAGGAATGATCGAAGGATTGTACACGGAATTTGATCAGGAGATTATAGTGCGTCCTAGAGAAAGCAAAAAAATCAATCCAGATTCCTTAAAACAACTTGTCTCTTTTTCAGAACAACTTCAAGGCGTGGAACGAACAAGTTTATTTATTCAAGAGCGAATAATTCTCCGAAAGAAAAAGAAGTGGGCAAATGCAGAATTATGGGCAGTAGAACCATCATTCAATCAAATGGCCAAGTTGTACACACGCGAACATTTGATTAATGGTAAAGCGACTGAAAATGAAAATCAGTCATTGATTGGTGTAGGACTTGCCAATAAACTTGGCTTGCGTTCCATGGATTTAACACCGGAGTCTGCCGTATTGTATATTCCGCGTCAAGACCGTAAAATCCGAATAGGAAAATCTCCCTTTTTCCAGCAAAACATAGCGGTTGTTGGTGCTATGGATTACAATAAAGAAGTTAACGATCAAATTTTATTGGTTTCCTTGAGCTTTGCTAAAGGGTATTTTAATGATGAGGTTAGCGGACTGTTAATCCAGACCCAAATCAACCACCGATCAGCCGTCAATACCATCCTAAACAACAAGTTTGGCAATCAATTTACGATCAAAACTAACTTAGAAAAGAATGAATTAATCTTCAAAACAAGCAAGTCAGAAAAACTTATTGTGGTTGTTATTTTAGTATTTGTTTTCATTTTGTCGCTATTCAATCTTTCTGCTTCCTTAACAATGACCTTTCTAGAGAAAAAAGCACAACTTAACACCATGTATTCTTTAGGCTTAAGTGCCGTTGATGTAAAACGTGTATTTATATTGTTAGGACTTATCATTGTGGGGTTCGGTGTCTTTATGGGCTTAGGGTTAGGTTCCTTATTAGTTTTTCTTCATGAACAACTGCATTTAATAACGATTCCCGGCACCCTCAATGCATTCCCTTCAAAATTTGACGTTTTACAGGTCTTATCCTTACTTTTTCTGCTAATAAGCCTCGGTTTTGTTGCAACGTTTATTACAACATCATTTTTAATGAAATCGAGAGAAAAAGCATAATTGTTTTTGCATTCTGATTAATTTAATTCCTTATATTTGCGCCCAAAATAAACACACGATTTGTAATGATTAAAGGTAGAATTTCTCAGGTTATTGGTCCGGTAGTGGACGTTGCATTTGATAACGGTTCAGCACTTCCAACTATTTACGACGCACTCGAAGTAAGAAAAAAAGATGGTACACGCGTAGTGTTGGAGGTTCAGGCACACGTTGGTGAAAATGCTGTTAGAGCAATATCAATGGACTCAACCGATGGATTTACACGGGGAATGGAGGTAACATCAACAGGTAGTGCGATTAAAATGCCTATTGGTGATAAAATCAAAGGCCGCCTATTCAATGTGGTTGGTGATGCAATTGATGGGATTAATGATGTAGACGCTTCGAATGGTTTACCAATTCACCGGGAAGCACCTAAATTTGAAGATTTATCTACCGCATCAGAAATATTATTCACAGGAATCAAGGTGATCGATTTAATTGAACCTTATGCTAAAGGAGGTAAAATTGGTCTTTTCGGTGGAGCGGGTGTAGGTAAAACCGTATTGATTCAGGAATTGATTAATAACATTGCTAAAGGGCATGGCGGACTTTCTGTATTCGCAGGAGTTGGTGAGCG
The DNA here is from genome assembly GCA_027485365.1 of Cryomorphaceae bacterium. Classification (GTDB taxonomy): domain Bacteria; phylum Bacteroidota; class Bacteroidia; order Flavobacteriales_D; family Crocinitomicaceae; genus UBA952. The sequence continues at coordinate 12,278 of JAIXRD010000111.1, forward strand.
TACACGTGAAGGAAACGATTTGCTTCGCGAGATGTTAGAGGCCGGAATTATTAAATACGGTGATGCTTTCATGCACTCCATGGAAGAAGGCGGTTGGGATCTTACAAAAGTTGACCTTGAGGAAATGAAAGAATCAAAAGCAACCTTTGTATTTGGTCAGATGAATGAGCCTCCTGGCGCACGTGCACGAGTAGCATTGTCCGGATTAACAATTGCTGAGTATTACCGCGATGGTGAAGGTGATGGGCAAGGAAAAGATATCTTATTCTTCGTAGACAACATCTTCCGATTTACGCAAGCGGGTTCAGAAGTTTCTGCACTTCTTGGACGTATGCCTTCTGCTGTAGGTTATCAGCCGACATTAGCCACAGAGATGGGTGCAATGCAAGAGCGAATCACCTCTACAAAGAACGGATCAATTACATCGGTTCAAGCGGTTTATGTACCTGCAGATGACCTTACGGATCCGGCTCCGGCAAATACCTTTGCCCACTTGGATGCTACTACGGTACTTTCTCGTAAAATTTCAGAACTTGGTATCTATCCTGCCGTTGATCCATTGGATTCTACATCGCGAATTTTAACGCGTGAAATCGTTGGTGATGCGCATTATGATTGTGCTCAACGTGTAAAAGTAACCTTACAGCGATATAAAGAACTTCAAGATATTATTGCCATTTTAGGAATGGATGAGCTTTCTGAAGAGGATAAGTTAATTGTACACAGAGCACGTCGTGTACAACGATTTTTATCTCAACCGTTCCATGTTGCTGAGCAATTTACGGGGATACCAGGTGTATTTGTTGATATCAACGATACCATTACAGCATTTAACGAAATCTTAGACGGTAAGTACGACCAATATCCAGAAGCTGCATTTAACCTGAAAGGGGGAATACATGAAGTGGTAGCCGCTGGTGAAAAAATGTTAGCTGAAGCATAATGATCCTAGATATCCTAACTCCAGAGGCCCTTGTTTTTCATGGCGCTGTAGACGCTGTCAAAATGCCGGGAATTGAAGGTGAATTTCAAGTATTAAATGGTCACGCGGCGATAATTTCTGCATTAAAGGCTGGGACAGTGATTATTGATGTTTCTCAGGCCACATCTGAAATCACAGAGAAATTAACTAAAACAACCGAACCCAATAAATTTAGTTTTGAAATTAAGGGCGGTGTAGCTGAAATGCTTGGCGATAAGATTGTTTTATTAGCTGATTAGGCTGTTAAGACATGTTAACTTGCACTTTGTGTTGGGTCAAGCGTCTTACTTTCTTTATATTCGTGCAAATTAAACCATAATTAAGGTGCCAAAGCAATTAGATTCATCAAATATTCCCAAGCATATTGCAATCATTATGGATGGAAATGGACGGTGGGCAAGAGCGAAAGGTCATGATCGTCTTTATGGTCATTCAAGTGGAGTTGATTCCGTTCGTGAAACAATAAAGGCCGCGGTTGAATTCGGTGTCAAACATTTAACCTTGTATGCATTTTCAGCAGAAAACTGGAGTAGACCACAGGAGGAAATAGATGGATTAATGGAACTATTAGTTGCCTCTATCCATGGAGAATTACCGGTTTTAAATGAAAATGGAGTAAAACTTACAACCATTGGAGATGTAAGTAAGTTACCTGCTGCCTGCATCGAGAGTTTAAGTGAAGCAGTTAATGCAACGTCAAAAAACGATAAAATTAATTTGATTTTAGCGCTTAATTATTCCTCAAGGGAAGAAATTGTTTCAGCAACAAAAAAAATAGTACAGCAGGTACTGGATGGATCGTTAGCTCTAGATGAAATTAACATTCAAGAGTTTCAGCAGGCGTTATATACAGCCAACATACCCGACCCAGAACTTGTTATTCGAACGAGCGGTGAACACCGCGTAAGCAATTTTTTACTTTGGCAATTGGCTTATGCTGAACTGCACTTTACACCTGTGTTTTGGCCAGAATTTCGCAGAGCGCATTTAATGGAAGCTATTTATGATTATCAACGTAGAGAGCGTCGCTTTGGAAAAACTTCAGAACAAGTAATTTTAGAAAAATGAGAATTCTAGTATATATATTCTTGATCTGTTGTTCCACGGTATTTGGGCAAGTTATCAATAACACTTCAGATTTTTCAGTCCCTACCGAATATGAAATTGGACCAGTACGAGTTGTTGGCGCGGATAATTTCGACCAGCAAGCCATAAAAGCTGTTGCAGGGCTGAGACAAGGACAGAAAATTACGATTCCTGGTGACCAACTGAGTAAAGCGATTAGAAATCTTTGGGAAGAAGAATTGTTCTCTGATATTTCAATTGTATTAGATAAGGAAATTCAAGGCGTAGTGTATTTATCGATTCATTTAAAGGCACGACCTAAATTGTCTCATTTTAAGTTCAGAGGAATCCCAAAGCGTGAGGCAGATAAACTGCGTGAGGAGTTGGATTTGTTCTCAGGAAAAACCATTACAGAAAATTTATTATTTCAAACCGACGCTAAAATTCGAGGATATTTTAGAGAGAAAGGTTTTTATTCCATTGCTGCGGATATTACCCGGATTAAGGATACCATAATGAATGACTCTGAGATTTTTGTTATCAATATTGAACGGGGCGAAAAAGTGGGAATTAAAGAAATTCAACTTGACGGTGCAGAAAGTGTTGCAAAGTGGAAACTGTATATGGCAATGAAAGACACAAAAAAGAAGTCTATATTACGGATATTCAAACGCTCAAAATATACGGTATCTACCTATGAAAAAGATAAAAAAGCCCTGATTGAGAAGTTCTATGCCGCTGGATTAAGAGATGCACATATAGTAAGCGATACGGTGTATTTTCAAGACCCGAAAAACTTAATTGTTCGCATTACCATTGATGAGGGGAACAAATATTATTTTGGTGATTTTGAGTGGTTTGGCAACAGTAAATACCGTTCTAGTTTTCTTGATTCAGTAATTGGCATTAAAAAGGGTGATGTATACAATAAAACACTGTTGGACAAACGCTTGAACGGTGGAGAGGACGGCAGAGATATTAATTCCTTGTATATGAATAAGGGACACTTGTTTTTTCAAATTTATCCCGTAGAAACAGGCGTTACCGGTAATTTTATCAATTATCAATTTAGAATTTATGAGGGTAAGGAAGCCAGATACGGAGAGATAACCGTTATCGGAAATACCAAAACCAACGATCAGGTGATTTACCGCGAAATTCGAACGAAACCGGGTGATTTGTTTAATAAGGAAGATATCATGCGGACGCAGCGGGAGTTGTCTCAACTCGGATTTTTTAACGACCAAACCATGAAGGTTAATCCCATGCCGAACCCAGAAAAAGGAACGGTTGATATTCAATATGTTGTAGAAGAAAAATCTTCCGATCAAATTGAATTATCTGGTGGATATGGTGGCGCTGGTCCAACAGGGTCGGGACGTGTCATTGGTACCCTTGGCTTAACATTTAACAATTTTTCCACCAAGAATTTTTTCAAAAAATCAGCTTGGTCTCCGCTTCCGGGGGGCGACGGTCAACGCCTTTCTATTCGAGCTCAATCTAATGGACGTTTTTATCAAGGCTATACCTTCTCATTTACAGAACCATGGTTAGGGGGTAAAAAACCAAATGCACTTTCGTTTTGGTTAAATAACACGGCATTATCTTCCAACGGCTTCATTCGTACAAATCCAGCCTATAATGGGATTTCAATTACTGGGGTTGGGGTAGGACTACAACGAAGAAAAAAATTCCCGGATGATTATTTTACCGCGTATTATGAATTGAGTTATCAGTATTATGATGTGGTCAATGATTTCCGGTTTCCGTTATTTCCTAAAGGGTATTCTAACGATATCGCTTTGAAATATGTGCTACAACGTTCTTCGGTTAGCGCACCCATTTATCCACAAAGTGGATCGAATTTTACCTTGACAGCAAAATCAACCTTACCCTATTCCTATTTCCAGAAAGGATTAGATTATTCGAAAATGTCAATCGCAGAAAAGTATCTGTATTTAGAGTATTTCAAATTTAAATTTACAGGGGAATGGTATTTACCTCTAACGGCAAATAGAAAGCTTGTCCTAATGCCACGCTTTGGCTTTGGTTATATTGGTGCCTATACCGCGGCGAAAGGGGTTACACCATTCGATCGTTTTACGATGGGTGGCAGTGGATTAACCGGTGTTAATCAGCTTGGAGGACGTGAAATCATTGCACTTCGCGGGTATGAAGACCAGGCGATTTCATCAGCGGGATCCGATCCGATCATTGCAAAATATACGCTTGAGTTACGTTATCCGATTTCATTGAATCCCCAAGCAACATTTTATGTTACTGGTTTCTTAGAAGCAGGAAACACCTATCCAGATTTGAAAAACTTTAACCCATTCAACGTGAAACGAGCAGCAGGAGTTGGAATTCGAGTGTACCTTCCAATGTTTGGAATGTTAGGCCTTGATTATGGGTTGGGCTTCGATAAATTAGATTCTTGGGGCTCTGGATATAACGGTCCATCCGATGCCTCAATTACAACAAAAGGATTTTATCCAAAGCTAAGTTTCACGATTGGCATGAACCTTGGTGAATTGTAAAATTTGATAATATTATTGTAAATTCGCCGTTCGCAGTCAAAAAACACACATGAAATCATTGCACGTAGTTATTTTCCTGATGATGGCCCTGTTTACAAAAGTAAACGCTCAGTCTTTTGCCTTCATAGATTCTGATTATATGTTGAATAGCATTCCAGAATATGCAGAATCCAAAGCAAAACTTGATAAACTCGCGGAAACTTGGACAAAGGATATTGAAGACCGGTTCAATGTAATAAAAACGCAAAAAGAAAATTTTAATAAGGAAGAGATTTTATTACCGGCAGAGGAAAAAGCAAAAAGGAAATCAGAAATAGAAAAATTAGAAAAAGAAACCTTGGAACTTCAGACCCAACGTTTTGGGTTGAATGGAGATTATTTCATGAAACGCCAGGAATTAATTAAACCAATTCAAGACCGGATTTATACAGCCATGAAGAAAGTTGCTAAATCAGAAGGGTATACCTTTGTTTTTGATAAAGCCAATCAAAGCAATTTGATTTATGCCGATAAAGAAGCCGATATTAGCAACACTGTTTTGGAAGAAATGGGAATCACAAAAGAATAAACTTAAACACGTAAATATGAAACAAATTGTATTAGCTATCGCTACTGTCTTAATGACTGTGACCTTAAATGCTCAAATGAAAATCGCTCATGTGAATTCACAAAGCTTATTAGATTCGTTGCCTTCTTATTTGAAAGCGGAGTCTGATTTAAAGAAATTTCAAGACGATGGAGTAGCGGAGTTATCGGTATTAGAAAAGCAAATCAATGATGCCTATGTTCGCTTAGATGGAATTAAAGGCGACTTAACCCCAACCATGTTGAAAATTGAACAAGAGAAGATCATGGGATTAGAACAACGATACCAGCAAACCCAATCTTTGCTTCAACAACAACTTCAAACCTTAGCAAATGAGTATAATCAACCAATCCTTGATAGACTTCAAAAAGCAGTAGAAATTGTTGCAGATCGAAAGAAAGTAAATTATGTACTTGATGTTTCTAAACTATTATATTCAAAGACAGGAATTGATATTACTGCTGAGGTTAAATCTGAATTAGCCCGTTTAGATGCGGAAGCAATGAAGAAGTAAGAACCTATAAAGAATTAAAAGGGGCTTTTGCCCCTTTTTTTATACCTTTATTTTGTGGAACGGAAAGGAAAAATAGGTGTTTTTGATTCGGGGTTTGGGGGGTTGACGATTTTACGTGATATTGTTCATCTTTTCCCAATGTACGAATACGTATATCTCGGGGACAATGCACGCGCACCTTACGGTAATAAGTCCTTTGATTTGATTTATGAATACACTTTAGAAGGAGTTAAATACCTCTTTGAGCAAGGATGTGAGCTCGTTATTCTTGCCTGCAATACGGCATCCGCAAAAGCATTACGTACCATTCAGCAACGCGATTTACCACACCTTGCGCCTAATAAACGAGTGCTTGGTGTAATACGGCCGAGTACGGAGGAAATTGGCTCGCTTTCACGAACTGGTGTGGTTGGCATTTTAGGAACAGAAGGCACGGTCAACTCTAATTCATATGTTATCGAATTGGCGAAGTCAAGTCCAAATACTAAAGTATATCAACAAGCCTGTCCGCTTTGGGTACCTTTAATCGAAGAACAACAATACCATTCGCCAGCAGGAGAGCTCATTATAGCCTCAGATCTTAAGCGATTATTCGATCAGAATGCAACCATTGACGTAATTGTTTTAGCGTGCACACATTACCCAATTTTAAAACCCTTGATAGACTCTTTGGTCCCGCCAGGGGTTACGGTGCTATCTCAGGGGCCCTTAGTCGCTGAAAAACTTAAAGATTATTTAAATAGGCATCCGGAAATGGAACATCGGCTAGCCCTTGGGGCAAAGCTACAGTGTTATACGACCGAGAGTAGCGATTATTTTAACGAACACGCCAGTGAAATATTCGGACAAGCCTTAAATGCAGAACAGATTCAATTAACTTAGTAGCCAGTCAATTTATGTATTATGGAAATAACAAAAGAACTTCATGACCGCCTCGAACTACTCAATGCAAAATATCAGGCCATTGGACAAGATTTACTATCGTATTTAGATGGCTTACTATATGCAGATGTAACAACCTATTGGGACTATATAGAATTAGATACGCTGTTAAGTCTTCAAAAACCAAAAACGAAGTTTCCGGATGAAGTGGTATTTATCGTTTATCATCAAATCACGGAGCTTTATTTTAAATTGATCCTTCAAGAGTTTAACGCATTGGGTGAAATTAAAACCCCGACAAAAACACATTTTATTGATCGAGTAACGCGTATTAATCGATATTTTGAGGCCCTTGTAAAGAGTTTTTCAATTATGGTTGATGGCATGGACCGAGATGAGTTCTTAAAGTTTAGAATGTCCTTGTTGCCGGCGAGTGGTTTTCAATCAGCGCAATACCGTGAAATTGAAATTTACAGCACAGATTTCATCAATTTGGTTGCGCGTGATGTGCGTTCATCGTTTGATTCAGAGGCCTCGATAGAATCCATGTATGAACAAATTTATTGGAAGTTTGGTGCCACTGAAATTGAAACCGGGAATAAAACCTTAACCCTTACTCAATTCGAGGAGAAGTATGAGCATTCGTTCATTGCCTTAGGGAAGCATTGTAAATCACGGAATTTATGGCAGGTATATTTGAAATTATCTGAAGCGGATCAAGCTGATGAAGAAGTGAAGAAGGTACTACGCACAAATGATTTAAATGTCAATGTCTTTTGGCCGCTAGCGCATTATAAATCAGCAGTTCGTTACTTAGCAAGAAAAGATGTAGATGTTGCAGCAACTGGAGGTACCAATTGGCAAAAGTACTTACCCCCGAAATTTCAAAAACGCATTTTTTATCCAAGTTTATGGAGTGCAGAGGAAATCGATCAATGGGGTAAGGGTTGGGTAGAAGACCAAATAAGAGAAATACTTAAAGGGGCTTAATATAGGTTTCTGAAAAATCAAACAATCCAATTTGGCTTACTTTGACTCCACGCATTTTCAAGTTAAACACAAATACAAAGTCTTCATATAATATGGGTAAAACCCAATGTTCTTCTTGTAAAATCAAATCACATGTTGTGAAATAATTATTTCGCAACCCATTATCGGACTCTTCCATTCCCATACTAAAATTGAAGTCATAAATGGCGGAATTAACTTTGGGAAATAAGGGGTTTTGGTTTTTGTTGGTTGGGTTTTTACTATAAAACAGTCCAAAATAGGCCTCCGGATCAGGGTAGTCTGGAGACCAACCAAGTTTCCATATTGCTGCTTCATTGGTAACTACAGCACTGTATCGCGTAGCTAAATCAACTTCATGAGTTATCGTTTCAATTCCTAATACTGTTTTTAATTGCTTAGCAATATATTGACAATATATCTTGGCTTGTTGTGAATTATTCCCTGCAATATATAGATTCATGATAGGAAATGGGTGATTTGGCCCATATCCTGCCTCCCTAAATAGTTGTTTGGCGAGCACAACATCCACTGGTTTTTTAGGTAATTCATTGTTGTTGTAATAAGACGATGGTGGCGCAAATCCTTGTTTTGCAGGAATTCCATCGCCATTCATAAGTTCATTGGCAATTATTTCGCGATCAATAACCAGGTCAATTGCCCTTCTAATTCTAGGGTCCTTAAAGCAATCAAGCTGCTGGTTCAGCACAATCATTGATACTCTACTTCCAGGGATTACCATTACACGGTGAGCAAATGGTTTTTTGTCATGTAACGCATTAAGGTCATATAAAATATGGTCAATATGCTGTGGCGAAACCTCACTGATCATGTCCGTTTGTTGATTTTTAAACGCGAGCACATCATTTTTTTCACTCGGAATTACCTTGAATTTTAATGCATTAAGGTAAGGTAATACATTTCCAAAAGCATCTTTTTTCCAATATGAAGGATTATAGCTAAGTAAGACCTGTGTATTGCTTAACTGAGATAATTGAAATGGTCCGGTTCCTATGGGATGATTAATGATGTCCTTTTTATAATGTGTATAGGCAACTTTAGAACAAATACCATACTTAGAACTAGTCAGTAATTGTGGGAAGTGCGCATATTTCCCATTTAATTCAATATCTAAACAATACGAATTCACGATGCGAATCCCAGAAATTGAGTTAATCTCTTTGTTTTTAAAGAATACATCTGCCCCCTTTATTTTACCAATTAGCGCATCATTTGATTGATTAATATCATTCTGTGAACACGCCATTTCAAGGGTGAATTTAACATCTGATGCGGTAAGTTCTGCGTTGCCGCCATCGAAGCACGCATCCTCATGAAAAAGAATCCCTTTTCTAATGTAAACACGCAGAACGGTATGATCTTTTTTCCAAACGAATGATGCTGCAACGCGCGGAACTATTTCATTTGACTTTGCATCAAGGTCAAATAGCGGCTCGAAAATATTACTAATTATTCTATGAGCATATAAATCTGAATTATATAAGGGGTGTAGTGTTTGTATGGGTTCAGGAATGGACAAGTTAACGGTGTCGCCATAAACGGCCTTCCCTCCCTTGATCACTCTTGAATCGTTTAAAGCACATGAGTAGATTAGTGAACTTAAGATTACAAATAAGAGGATTGTGCCCTTCATTATTCTCCAAATCCAGATTTAATAAATCTAAGTCGATATAATTCCCCTTGAACATAGCAATCTATGAGGTATACTGCTTCGGGTAGATCTTGTACGTTAATATCAATCGATTCACCTGAATCTAATTGCCTGCCAGTTGCATCATAAATTACCCAATGTTCTACCTGTTGATTTATATGAATCCATTGGCTAGCGGGCACTGGATAAATCCATAAATTAGTCAACTTCATTTCACCATTTTCTAATATACCCATGTAAACGCTATCGCTTATTTCACAACCGTTAGCGTCTGTAACGGTAACGTTGTACCAACCTTGTGTTAAATAAACTGCTAAGCTGTCACTCTGTTGGTTCGGGTCTGACCATAAAAACGTATAAGGGGCAGTTCCACCAGTAACGTGTGCTGTAGCCATACCATCTAGGGCATTAGGTGAAGATTCAGGGTTTATGGTAATTGATATATTCATCATACTTGGCGCTTGAATCTGAACGATTTGAGGAGTGCTTGAGCAGTTGTTGCTGTCGCTTACCACGAGTGAATAATTACCGGTGGATAATCCTTGAATAATTGCTGAACTTCCAACTCCATTTGAAGTGTAGGTATATCCACCTACGCCTCCAGTTGCAAGTAAATTAAGCTGCCCATCCTGACTATTCCAACAACTCGGAGGTGTTACTTGGGTAGTAATGCCTAAGAGTTGAGGCTCATTAATTGTATAGGACAAGGTATCATAGCATGGCCTCGCATCGGATACAGTTAATACGTAGGTTCCGGGGCTCAACGAACTAAGTGAATCGCTTGTTGATCCATTGCTCCATGAATAACTTACAGGCGCAGGGCCGCCCGTATACACATGAATCATCCCATCATTATTCCCATGACACGTAACATCGTTCATGTTCGCCTGGCTTATGATCGGCGCAGCATTAGGAACGAGTACAGAATCCACTACCACGCAGCCATTTGGATGTGTGATTGTGATGGTTGCCCAGCCCTCTGCTAAGGCATTGTTCGGCTTTGTTGTAACGCCATTTTCCCACAAAAACACACAGGTACTAAACATGCAAGGACATCCGGAACTGTTTACAATTGCTTGTCCATTTGTACCACCCGGACAGGTTGGAGGATAAATTCCTCCAAAAGATATAGCATACGGATCGGTTAAATAGGCGGTGTAGTTTTCGTAGCATCCCGCAGCATCTGTTACTTGAAGCACATAGGTTCCAGCGGCGAGATTGTTAAGTTGTGGCGCTGAACTCCCGTTCGACCAAAGGTAGGTATAAGGCCCTGTTCCTAGGGTTGCACTTGGAATGATAGCCCCACTCGCTGTGCCATTGCACCAAGGTTGAGTAACCGTGACCCCGGAAAGAATACTACCAACTCCGCAATCAATGGAAGTGTTGTGATATTCTCCATTATTCAGCGTACCAAGGTAACTTCCCCAAGCTAATCCTGCGTTTGGATAATTGCTATTTAATTCAGTTCTAAACGCATAAACACCTTTCCACCCCATGACATTTAAGCTGTCTTTTTTCACCAAGTAGACCAAATCTATGGTGTTGTCATTGTCAAGATTGGTGAACAAGGGGGTTGACCCAATATTCGTTCCTGCATGAACAGGAACAATTTCTTGGATGGTATTATTGACAAAATCAAACGATTGCAAACGGTGTTTCCAATACCCATTCTCCATATAATTAACAGCAAGTATTGCTTCATCTCTTCCATCATTGTTTAAATCAATAGCGTTTCCGGAGGCAAACTGAAGGTGTCCAATGCTGTCCTTCATTACTACATTACCCGTGGCACCATCGAGGAGCACTTGATAGTAATCTGTATATCCGGAACTTTGACCTTTGGCCAAGGACAGAAATACGTCGGGGCTGTTGTTTCCGGTAAAATTTCCAATTACAGGTTCTGCACTTGATTCTGTGTTTGGCAATTGGTAGCTCCAGTGGGAGCTTAGGTTGCTTCCTTTAATTTTAATGAGCTTTCCACTGTAAGATTGAATGAAAATGTTGTACTGGTTATTATTCGTTTTGTAAATCGAAGCAGGGGCAACGAACCCTAGATTTGGATCGTGCGCAAGCTGAATAGAAGGGGCCAAGGTGTTGTTTAATAAATCACTGAGTGGGCAAGCCCAAAAACTTCCACCAAGAGTTTCCCCTCCGGTGCCGTAAAGCACCCATTGTACGCCATTCCCTTGAATGTCTGCCACCAGGGGAGAACAGTAGGTTTCTGCACTGTCAGGCACAACAGCTTTGGCAATTACATGTCCATTTAATGAATTTACCACCATCAGATGCCCAGGAGGGCGAGTGGTGTCCCAAACGGGCGCCGCATGATCTCCTCCATTCGCAACTAACAAGTCCATCAATCCATCACCACTGACATCGGCAATGAATTGCGGGTTGAAGAAATTATATAAGCCGCTATCGGCCGGATTGATGTTGTTGTAAGGAAAGAAGTCCCACAATAAGGTTCCGTTGGCACCATTTATGGCTAACAACTGCGCCTGACGGCCTACCATGAACACGTCTTTTATTCCGTCGTTGGTTATGTCTTGAAACACGGCGCTTCCAAATACCTCATTACGCGTAGCTCGTTTCCACAATAGGGCACCGTTGGCACCATTTACTGCCATAATTCCATTATTGCTAAACACGCCATCCGTTCCTCCACCAAACACAATGTCTTTGATCCCGTCATTGGTAAGATCACAAGCTCTAGGTGATGATAGGGTTGGAATAGAATCAATAAAAAACTGCCAGTTTTGAGAGAATAATACGCCAGAAAACAATAGAGCAACGGTAAGTAGTTTTAGTTTCATGCCAATGAAAAGTTCAATTTATTGCATAAAGATAAATAATTCACGGGCAAGATGAAAGTACTTCTTTGGCTAGATGGCTTAGATGTCTTATCTTTGCATCCTTAAAGCTTCGTGGCGTCCTCCTTTACTCCGTTTCGGCGGACAGGCAACATCACGAGTAACAAGGCTCCGTGGCGTCCTCCTTTACTCCGTTCCGGCGGACAGGCAACGTCACGAGCAATAAGGCTCCGTGGCGCAACTGTATAGCGCATCAGATTTCGGCTCTGAGGGTTGGGGGTTAGAATCCCTCCGGGGTCACGAAAAGAACCCAGCACGAAAGTGCCGGGTTTTTTGTTTTTATAGCGTTCAAAATAGCATTTTGATAAGCAGGTAATAACAAAAAGTCCGAGAACAGCAAAGCAGTTTGGGTTCTATGCTCGTTATGAACAAATCCTGTGGAAAACGCGTTAGCGTAATCCCATGATTATTTAATGTTGCACCAATTCATTGGTGTGAACAAATAAAAACAAAAAACACAGGCTTGCGCAGTAAGGCTAGGGTTTCTATGCTTGGATTGAACCAATTTTTGGGAAAACGCGCAAGCGTAATCCCTTCTGGGAAAAAAACCTAATATAAGCAAGCCCTTTGTTTTCTATAAAATTAAATGCTAGACTTTCAATAATGTCTACTTAGCTTTGCATAAAAAATTACGCTATGACATTTCGCGATTTGAATTTAAAGAAACCCCTTTGGAATGCTTTAGATGAGTTAGGTTATCATACGCCAACTACCATCCAAGCCAATGGATTCAAGGTGATGATGTCGGGTGCTGATACCATTGGAATTGCGCAAACAGGCACAGGAAAAACCTTGGCTTATTTACTTCCTTGTTTATGCATGTGGGAGTTTTCTAAAGATACGCATCCTCAAATATTAATTATTGTGCCTACGCGAGAATTGGTTGCTCAAGTGGTTAGAGAAGTGGAGAAGTTAACTGCATATATGAATGTGGTTGTTGGAGGCGTATATGGTGGGGCTAATATGAATACGCAAGCAGTAATGGTTTTGAATGGACTTGATGTGCTTGTTGGTACCCCAGGTAGGATTCTGGATTTAGCGTTAAGTGGCTCCTTGAAATTGAAACACATTAAAAAAGTAGTTATTGATGAGGTGGATGAAACATTAAGTTTAGGGTTCAGGACACAGCTTTTAAATCTTTTTGAGTTTTTACCTGCCAAAAGGCAACACCTTGTTTTTTCAGCAACCTTGTCTGAAGAAGTGGAACTTTTTTTAGAAGATTATCTCATTTCCCCTGTCCGAGTAGAAGCCGCACGCGCAGGCTCCCCAATTGATAAAATTCATCAATCAGCGTACCGCGTTCCAAATTTTCTTTCAAAAGTCTCCTTGCTGCGGCACTTATTAAAAACGTTCGAAGTAGACTCGAAAATTTTAGTTTTTGTTTCCTCTCGCGCCTTAGCGGATACCTTGTTTGAGGAAATCCATGAGGAATTCTCTGATTCAATAGGGGTGATTCATTCCAATAAAGCACAAAATTTCAGGTTTGAAGCCGTTCAACGTTTTCAAAATGGCGCAACGCGCGTTTTAATTGCAACTGATTTGATTGCTCGAGGTATCGATGTTACGGATGTGACCCATGTAATTAATTTCGACATCCCTGAAAATCCTGAAAACTACATTCACCGGATTGGTCGAACCGGAAGAGCGGATAAAAATGGAATAGCAATAACGTTCATTACTGAAAAAGACGATTCAGCACTCGAATCGATTCAAGTCCTTATGCAACAAGACTTAGTGTTTGAAAAGACGCCAAAACAGGTGGCCTACGCAACGGAATTATTAGAATTCGAGAAACCCGTCGTTGCCATTCCTGGTAAAGCCCTCAAATTGCCTAGCCGCGAAAACAAAGGGGCCTCTTTTCACGAGAAAAAAGCTAAAAACAAAAAGGTTAATGTGCGGTACAACCATAAAAAAGCCATGCAAGAAAAATATGGTAAGCCCAAGAAAAAGCGGAAATAGCAGCATTTTTCTGTGGATTATTTCGATTGACTTTTAAATCACCCCCTAATAGTTAGGGCAAAAAAAAAGCCCTTTCGGGCTTGTATTATTTTTTGTCGTCTAAAATCCGCTTCGGACGTAAGCGCTCAAAAATATCAATAGTTATCCAAAAAGGAACGATAAATCCTAATAGGAATAATAACAACCAAAATGCCATTCCGAAAATTAAAAGGAATAAAACAATACCAAAAGTGCTTATCATCTTGTAAATTTGTGTTCGATTACAAAGGTAAACAATAATTAGTTATAAAAACAAACCCAATGGAATTTAGAATTGAAAAAGACACCATGGGAGAGGTACAAGTTCCTGCTTCCAAATATTGGGGGGCTCAAACTGAACGCTCCCGAAATAACTTTAAAATCGGACCGGAAGGCTCCATGCCGAAAGAGATAATTTATGCGTTTGCTTATTTAAACAAGGCAGCCGCTTTCGCTAACCATG